>CALKXO010000043.1 GCA_938003615.1 uncultured Pirellulaceae bacterium
GGGCAAAGCGGCCAGTGAGCTTCAGCAATTTGAAACTACGATTGCAGCGTTAGATTTGTCAAATCTCTCAGCCAGCGCGCGCGAAAATCTCCGTGACGAGCTTCGACAGTCAGGGAACTTCATGAACTTGCATAATGATGAACACAATTTAGCCAATTCTAGCGATCGTGAATCTGCCCACCACGAGCTGCCGGCCCATCTGCGCGAGCTGCCGGCCCATCTGCGCGAGACGATCATCGCCGAAGGAATGGCTTTCGTTGATAAAGCCTATGGAAGTGGCAATCGCAAAACGTTTGATAATTCGATGGCGGTAGATTCCGGATCTGACGTGCGGTCGGAAAGTTCATTTAATTCGGTGGAAGATTTTGGCAACGAGTCGTTTGGTGAGTTTCGTCCGCGCGGCGTGCACCTCGGCAGAAGAAATTCACGGAGCGCTGTAACGTCTATGGCTCGCGCGGCCGCAGCGCAACTTGGAAAGCTGGGCGATTCCGTTTCGCGCCTTCCAAAAGTCCGCGAAGTTGGAACCTTGATCGCCGCCGCAGCCGGTTTGTTAACGTTGGCTTTGTTTTTGCGGCAGCAACTCGAGCCAGTGGAAACGATGGAAGCATCTCAGTTTGCGTCGCTGGAGGAAAAGGCTCCAAGCCTGATTTTGATGGATGACACTTCAGTCAACCGTCATCAGCGAGAGACATTTTTGACGAATCCGCCGAACGATATGATTCGCGTTAGTTGTCAGTTGGAAAGCCAAGCGAATTCCACTGGAGAATTTTTGTGGAGTGATTCACAGCAAAAGGGATTTGTGACATTGACCGGACTAGAAGTCAACGATCCTGATCAATTGCAATATCAGGTATGGATTTTTGATGCCGATGCTAATCAATCCTATCCGGTTAACGGAGGCGTTTTCGATGTCGTTGATAAAGACGGCTCCATTATTCTATTGCGACCTCAGATAGACGTCAGGAAAGCGGTTATGTTCATGGTAACCCAAGAGCGACCGAGCGGTGTCGTGATCCCATCGCGTGACAAGGTTGTGGCGGTAGCCACGATAAGGAAGTAGCAGACTGCCGTCTTTAACGTTGCAAGACCCTGATTTCGAGTTGGATGTTACGAAGCAAAATTGTCTAAATTTGCGGAGCGAATTACGACTCACCTTTTTTGCGGTAGAATACACAAGTATTCCCTAACTCCGCATTTCTCCGATCGACTCGCACGTGAATTCATCATCCCCGTCTCCTTCGTTGACTCCTTCCCAAGACCAACGTGACAGCCTTGCCGAAGCGTACTTCGAATCGCTGCCGTACGATCCGTATCCCGTGCAGGAAGACGCGCTGCTGGCGTGGTTCACCGAAGACCAAGGAGTGTTGGTTTGCGCCCCAACCGGAACGGGGAAGACGCTCATCGCAGAAGGAGCTCTGTTCGAAGCCCTCAAGCTTGGCAAACGCGCCTATTTCACCACGCCCTTGATCGCGCTGACCGACCAGAAATTTCGCGATCTCCAAGAGACGGTCGTTCGTTGGGGATATTCGCCCGACGACGTTGGTCTGGTGACAGGTAACCGCAGCGTCAACCCTGACGCAAAAATCCTAGTCGTGGTCGCCGAAATTTTGCTCAACCGTTTGCTCGATCGGGAGTCGTTCGACTTCAGTGACGTGTGGGCCGTCGTGATGGACGAATTTCACAGCTTCAACCTGCCCGAGCGCGGGATTGTCTGGGAATTTGGTTTGGCTCTGCTGCCGGCTCATGTGAAAACCATGCTTCTGTCGGCTACTGTTGGAAATTCGATGGAGTTTTTGCGATGGTTGAATCACGTCCATTCGCGCAGTCTGAAATTGATCGAAGGCACCGAACGTACCGTGCCGCTAGAGTTCAACTGGGAACAGGAGGAACTACTGGCCGATCATATGGAGAAAATGGTCGAGGGAGACGAGCACTTGCGGCGGGTTCCGGCGCTATTGTTTTGTTTCAACCGCGACATGTGTTGGAATGTGGCTGAAACGCTCAAGGGAAAAAAGTGCGTGGCCAAGGATCAACAGAAAGCACTGACGGCCCGACTTGAGGAATTTGATTTTACGCGCGGCGCTGGTCCAAAGATGCGCCAGTTGCTGTTGCGCGGCATCGGCGTCCACCACGCGGGCGTTCTGCCACGCTACCGGCAAATCGTAGAAACGCTGTTCCAAGAAAAATTGCTTAGCATTTGCGTCTGTACAGAAACGCTGGCGGCCGGGATCAATCTGCCAGCGCGGAGCGTCGTGCTGCCAACGATTCTCAAAGGCCCACCGCGCAAAATGAAACTGCTCGATGCGGCCGGAGCGCATCAGATGTTTGGACGTGCCGGGCGACCGCAGTTTGATGATGCCGGCTACGTATACGCGCTGGCTCACGAAGACGATGTCAAAATTGCGCGCTGGAAAGAGAAGTACGATCAGATTCCCGAGGACACCAAAGACCCGGGCTTAAGAAAAGCAAAAAAGGCACTCAAAAAGAAACAACCGAAGCGGCGCGAGACGCAGCAATATTGGTCTGAGGCCCAGTTCCAGCAGTTGATCAAAGCCCCATCGGCAGATCTCGCCAGTCGTGGCCCGCTGCCGTGGCGGTTGTTGGTCTATATGCTGAACATCGCGCCGGACGTGGCAGCCATTCGCAAACTAGTTTCGGGAAGACTGCTTGATCCAAAACAGAAAGAACAAGCCCAGAAGAATCTTACGCGCCAGCTGATCACGCTGTGGCGAGGCGGCTACGTGACGCTCGATCCCAAGCCGCCGCTACAGTTGATGGGCAGTACCGAGGAAACAGATCAAGAATCAGATGAACAAGCGGCGGAGGAAGCCTCTGCTGCTGATCAGGACTCGGAGGAATTGCTGTCCGCCAATCCGGCAAGTTTGTTTGCTCAGCTGGACCTTGGGCAGCGCAAATCAGACATGCTGAGCGAACAGGAAGAGGATAAACAAAACCATTCGCCTGTGAAACCAAAGAGCGCAAAGAGTGATGCATTGGCTGATTACAAGCCCGAGTTGGCGACGCCGACGGAATCAATGTTTTCGATGTTGAGCTTGCGCGCGGTGCACCCGCTGTACGCTTTGTTTCTGATGAACCACATGGCCATCGCTGACCGTACCGAACGGGTGATGGCGTTTGAAAGTCTGCTACAGTTGCCTCGTTCGCTAGGACCGTCGATTCGAATTCCCAAACCCGATGAGTTGCCACCGGGGCCGCTGGCGACGACGCGCCTAGATTCTCAATTGTTGAAACTGGGGTTGGCGACGGCGGATGAGTTTGGCTATCCGAAGGAAGGCGAGGAAGATGAACCACGCGCGTGGGTTGACGAGGCCGACTTTGTTCCAATTCTGACTTTCCCATACAAACTACAGCGACTGTTTCAGTACGATTTTCCGGACGTGCAAGATTTGACACTAACTCCGGTATGGGTTGTTGGCGAGCTGTTGGAGTATGGCACAGATTTTAACAAGTACATTACCAGCTACAAATTGCAGAAACAGGAAGGCATGGTGTTTCGGCATTTGTTGCGTTTTATTCTGCTACTGGATGAGATGGCTCAATTGTGTCCGGCGGACGTTGATCATCAAGTTTGGCAAGATGATCTATACGACATCGCAGACCAATTAGAAGAGATGTGCCGATTGGTAGAACCCGAGGGCACCGAACAGTGGTTGGCCGAGACGCGCGGCAAGTAGGTTCGGTTGGTTGCCGAAATCAAATTTTCGACAAATTGAAGGCCAATCCAGCGGAAGTAAAGTGCTATCGACTGGTGGGTTACGAAAATCGCATGTTATCGACGGGAGACTTTGCTGACGACGGGACGTACGCCGGCAAAATTGGTGCGGGGCATACCGTGAACGCGAGCGATGAGATCGTGTCAACGGGTACGGTTGCGTCGAATTTGTGGACCTCATTCGTAAAGCGTTTACAAGGTAGTCGATTTTTAAAAAGACGGCTCTCCATAAAACAGGTGGCTCTCTATTATGCCGGTGGCTCTCAAAAGCTCCAAGCCTTTTGGTCTCATTCTTCGCTCGGTTGAGTTTCCTTGCTTTTTAAAGTTCGGGCAAAGAATTCCTCGACAGCAGGTTGGGTTTCTTTGGCACGCTGATGAAAAACTCCGTGGCCGGCGCCGTCGAATTTCAAATAGCTCACGTCGCCATCGCCAAAGAACCTAGCGATTGTCGGGCTGATTCTTTCAAGGTCGAGGTCTTTTCCAAACCATTGCGGAAAGTTCGTTGGTGGGGCAACACAACGTAACCGTTCACGGCTTTAGGAGGGATGGGGTTTTGTTGCCGCTTAATTTTGCTTGTATTGCTTGGTGTAGAAAGGCAAAGAAGCTTCTGTCCTGTTTTCCGCAGGTCGCGATGGCGGTCCACATTCGCTCGTGATAT
>CALKXO010000044.1 GCA_938003615.1 uncultured Pirellulaceae bacterium
GCCAAGGAGCAACTGCTTTTGTTCTTGCGGGAGTGGTACATGCATCCCAGTGGCCAGATTCCGGCTTACGAGTTTAGTTTTTCGGACGCTAACCCGCCCGTTCACGCGTGGGCGGCTTGGGAAATTTATCAGATGTCTGGCGAGCCGGGAAAACGTGACCGTTCTTTTCTAGCACGAATCTTTCACAAGCTAACGATCAATTTCACTTGGTGGATCAACCGTAAAGATAACGACGGGAACCACATTTTCTCCGGGGGGTTTCTTGGCTTGGATAACATCGGTGTCTTCGACCGGTCACGAGAATCACCAATCGGCGGGCGGCTTGATCAAGCCGACGCTACTGCATGGATGGCGTTTTACTGCACCACCATGCTGACGATTGCCCTCGAGCTTGCCAGCGAGGACGAGAGCTATGAAGACGTGGCCTCAAAATTCTTCGAGCACTTCGTCACTATTGCCGATGCGATGAACCAAATCGGCGGCGACGGTTTGTGGGATGAGACGGACGGCTTCTACTACGATCACTTAAGCCGCGGCAACGACACGATTGCGTTGAAGATCCGTTCGCTGGTCGGACTGCTGCCGATGGTGGCGGTCGGTGTACTGGATTCCAAATTGATCGACAGGCTTCCGGGATTCAACAAACGCTTGCAGTGGTTTTTGAAGAATCGCAAAGCCCTTTCACAGCATATCACCTTCAAGGAGTGTGATGACAATCGTTCCATCATGTTGTTAGCGATGCCATCACGCGATCGCTTGGAAAGGATGTTGCGATACATGTTGGACGAGTCCGAGTTCTTTTCGGACTTCGGTGTACGATCCATGTCGAAAACCCACGAGCTCAATCCGTTTGAGCTGAAGGCTGACGGGCATAGCTACTCCGTTAAATACAACCCGCAAGAGTCCGATTGGTATCTGTTTGGGGGCAACTCGAATTGGCGAGGTCCGATTTGGTTTCCGGTCAATTATCTGCTCATTGAGTCACTGCATCAGTACCACGAGTTCTATGGCGATGATTTCAAAATCGAGTGCCCAACTGGATCCGGCGTCTATATGAATCTAAAGCAGGTTGCTCAGGAGATCGCTGCTAGGTTGACTCGATTGTTTTTGCCCAACGAGGAAGGCCATCGTCCAATGAATGATCTTCAGGAGCGTTTTGCCAAAGATCCGCACTGGAAGGACAATTTACTGTTCTATGAGTATTTCCATGGTGAGTCTGGTCGCGGCATGGGAGCATCCCACCAAACGGGCTGGACAGCCCTAGTGATTAGTTGCTTTGAGGAAAAACACCGCGTCGACTAGCGGCCGCTTCTCTCCGTAAGGCGTGTACAGTGTGTTCCCCTCCGAGAGACTTGATTAGTAGCCGTCTCTCGCCGAGAGACTGGGCGCGTGGCCTCTCTCTCGAAGAGGTTGTGATTTTTTGAGACATTGCTTTTGTAAGGCGATTGGCAGATGAGAA
This sequence comes from uncultured Pirellulaceae bacterium, assembly GCA_938003615.1. Taxonomy (GTDB): domain Bacteria; phylum Planctomycetota; class Planctomycetia; order Pirellulales; family Pirellulaceae; genus Mariniblastus. The sequence goes on from CALKXO010000044.1 coordinate 1,460, forward strand.
TTTACCGTAGCTTGGGCACTCCTGCCCGAGCACTTAGGGACTCGGGCAAGAGTGCCCAAGCTACGGCAGGTAAGAACCTATTTGCCGCTCGCCTAAGGATCGACCGCGCAGTTCGTAGTACCGGCTTTAGCCGGAATTTGACAGGATATCCCGGTTCCATTCCGCCTAGAGGCGGTACTACAAACATCCTAGCGAAAAATTCACAGCCTCGGAGAGAGACCTACTAATCGACTCTCTCAAAAACCTCAATCGTCCTTTTGGCTAATCGTCCTTTTGGCTTTATCGCTCAGCTTCACTTTTGCACCGGCTACGCCATAATAATGGATAATGAGGTAAATCTAGCGGATCATTCATCAACAGGTCTTCGATGCCCACTCTTGTCGCAACCCATCTTATTCGTGAAAAGATAGTCGAAGCCATCTTGGCCAGCTTTCAGCAGAGCATGCCGATCTACAGCGACATGATGGCTGTCGCGGCAAACATCAACAACGCCGCCGGTCCTGAAGAGGCGGCGCGTCTCGGTCGCATCATGCACGCGGCGATTCGTTGTGCGTCTCCCCACGAATTGCGAACGATCAACGATATTCTTGCCCTCATGGGGTGCGGACCGGTCAACTACTATGATTTGAGAGAAAAAGTCTCGGTGCAGAGTACGGCGTTTCGGCCGACTTGCCCACAGGACATCCAACGAAATGGATTTCGGCTGTTTTGTTCGATGCTTTCGATTGATTGTATCCCCGAATCAGAGCGCCCCTTTGTGGAATCGATCATCGCGCGACGCGACCTGTTTTCTGAGACTTTGCGCGATTTAATTGCAGTAGGGCAGAAACAGGGAGGCTTCGATTCTGACCAAAGCGCAGCATTTGTTGCACAATGCGTACGTTTGTTCATTCGTCCCAAAACGGCGATGGTGAGCTTGGATGAATACGAGCGTCTACGCGCCATCAACAAGGTTGCTGCGCAAGTGTTGATCACCAACGCGCTGGCCTTCAATCACCTGACGCCCTCCGTCGCTTCTGTGCCAGAGGCCCATCAACAAATGCTGCAACGCGGCATCCAGACCATTGCTGTCTGGCAGGGGCCTGTGGGCAAGAACTTCATCTTGCGGCAGACATCATGTTTGGCGCCGCCGGTCAAGTTAAAGTTCCCGTCTGGTAGTGATACGTTTATTGAAGCAGACTACCAGGAGACATTTGTCGAGTTTGAGGAACGACTGACGGCACTGACGGCGCGCGGACGACAATGGTTTGAAGAGCTATTTGCGTTTGGAAAACAGCAGCTGAAACTGCGCGAGGGAGATCTCGGCTACGCAGAGCACTACTACGACGTGATGAAGGCGGCACTGAAACCTTTCCCCAGCGATCCCTTGGAGTGCTGGAAACAAGGTTTGGCATATTTCACATATCAGTTTCGGGCCGAAAGCGTCGACCACGGCTGGACGTTCGATGAACTGGTTTCTGACGGGATCATAAAATTGGTTCCGCAGACGTACGAAGATTTTTTCGGGCCTGCCGCAACCAACATTTTCAATTCGAATATCGGACTCAAGGATGTAAGTAACGTCGGACTCGCGCAGGTCGATTCCCAAGCTGAATTTGAGTCGATGCTCGGCCGGTCTGTCGTCAACATGTACGACTACTACGACGCGATTGAGGCAGATTCGCGATCGCAGGTTCGCATGCAAATCGCTGCGACAGCAGAGTGAAACCGGCAAATCGATCGCAGCCTAAAAAAATCCCGGCGACTATTGTCACCGGGATTCTGTCTGTTGACTTGCCCACATACGGCTGCGGGAAATGTTGATGGAGACTACGCGTCGTCCATCACTTCTTTTTCGCGCCCTTTAGCAATACTTTCCGCCTGATCTTCAAACTTTTTGGTCAGATCTTGAACGGACTTTTTGATGTCGTCACGTTGATCTTCGGAGATCACTTTATCCTTCGTCTCAGTATCGGCCGCCTTGTTTCCGTCTCGTCGCACGTTGCGGATGGAAATTTTCGCTTCTTCGGTCAAGTCCTTAATACGGCTGACCATTTTTTTCCGCACGTCAGTCGAAAGTGCTGGAATATTAATTCGAACAACGCGTCCATCACTTTGCGGATTGAAGCCCAAATCGCTGGCCACAATTGCTTTTTCGATTTCCTTGATAACCGCAGTGTCATAGGGGCGAATCACGATCTGAGTCGGTTCCGGAGCACCAACTGAAGCGATCTGCTTCAAGGGGGTTGGCGAGCCGTAAACGTCAACGCGTACTGAATCGACCAGTCCAGGATTGGCGCGACCGGTGCGGATTCCGCCAAGGTTCTTTTTGAGAACCTCAATGGCCTTCTCCATGCGTTGTTCAGTATCAATCAATATTTCATCACTCGGCATGAGCCTTCTCCTGTTATAATGGGAATTTGTATGCTTCAGTGTACGGGATTAAAACACAGAATCCAAGCATACAGACAACGCGTAACGAATGGCTTTTACAAGAATTTTTCATCGCTTCAGCGTCTCTGCCTAGCGACAACAATTTCTCCCGTCTGGCGACAATTAAAAGTGCCGGTTGTCGCTGCGTCACAAATAGAGACAATTCCCTGAATTCAGGAGAATTGCCATGATCAACGACCATCAAGTCAAGAAGCTTCGAACGAATCTTAATGGGAGCATGAAGCTCGCCAAGGCTGCCGTTCGATCAGGGATATCCCGAAAGACCGCACGGAAGTATCGAACCCTGAACCAACTGCCCAGCGAAGGGCCTGCCAAGAAAATTTACTTCAAGCAAGTTCAACGCTCCGGTGATCTTTACGCATCGGACGACATTCGCATGGTCAGCCTCAGTGTGACCATCGCTGGACAGCCATTTGAGCACCTGCTGCACCATTTCGTGCTGACGTATTCCAATTGGGCATCGGTTATTCTGTGCTACTCAGAAAGCTTCGAATCGCTCAGCAGAAATGAACCAAGCTGCTACTGCGGCACAAACCGACCAAGCTCAATCAATTGCCTATCAATTGCCTATCAATTCCAGCTTTAAATTCAGCAGATCTCCGTTGAACGCTGAAGATGGAGCGTCACCATCGACCGGCTTCTGAGCATCATGACCGATGCTGAGCGACTCCGCTGGATGCTTTTTGATCAGTCCTCCCTCAGCCGTTGCCGCTTCTCCATCATTGACCTGCAACGTTAGTACCCCCTTGGAATCAAGCCGCGCTAGAATCTTTGATTTCCCATTTCCAAGTGGAGCCTTCACGCGGTGCAACTTGCTACCCGAAAGCCGCACAGAAAAGGTGCAGTTTCCGTCTTTGACATAAAGCGAATGACCGACCAATTCGCCGCCCTGAGCCAAAACGATGCCCGATATTTCGTCGCCTTTTACGGTCGCAGAAATTCGGAACGCACGGCCGGCGATCTTGGGAGCCCTACGACTTTGAAATTCATCGCCGAGCTTTATTTTGCCCCAGTTGAGCGGCTTGGACGCCTTTGATTTTCGGTTCGCCAAGTTGGCCGACGCCGAGGGATTCTCGGGGCGCGTCATGATCTGCTTGGGACGACGATTGGCGGTTATCTCGGCGACATGAGCATCAAAAACCATCTGAAATTTTCTCACTAAACCCGGATGCTGCGCGGCGACGTTGTCTCGTTCACCGATATCGTTGACGACGTGATAGAGCTGGACGGGTTCCTGAGAAGGAACCGAGTCCTTGCTTGCCTTTTTCCCTTTGACTTCCTTCCAAGGATAGAATTTCCACGGTCCAGACCTGACCGTTCCCTCTTTGTGCATCAGAGCGTAGTGCTCATGAGGTGATTTGGCTCCCGCTTCACCCAACAGCAGCGACTTGATATCTTTGCCGTCAATCTTTTTCTCCGGCAGTTTTCCGCCGCACAGTCCCGCCAGCGTGGGCAGCATGTCAATCGTTCCAGCTACTTCCCTGCAGACCTTTCCCGCTGGGATCGTTCCTGGCCACCTCATGACAGTCGGCTCGCGAATTCCGCCGTCGTAAACACTCCCTTTTTTAGCGCGAAGAGGAAGCGATGACCCAACCGCCGCTCCGTTGTCGCTGGTAAACAGAACTAAAGTTTTTTCATCAATGCCAAGTGACTTCAAGGTCTTGAGGATCTCACCGACCGACCAGTCAACCTCTTCGATCGCGTCCCAAATCAATTCCCCGGTTCGATTCTCAAAATTCTTTGAAACTGCCAACGGGCGGTGAACCATCGTGTGGGGCAAGTAAAGAAAAAATGGTGCATCTTTGTTCTCAGTAATGAAGCGGATCGACTCTTCGGTATAACGTTTGGTTAGCGTCTTCTGATCTGCGGGGTACTCGATGACCGCCTCTCCACGCATCAGTGGAACCAGATTCCTCTCCTTGTGCCCGGCTTTGACCTCGTCGAGTGTAAGCTCTTCGCGCAACAGGATATCGTCGGCGAGTTTATTTGCCGGATCAATCCACATGTCGTTGGAGTAAGGAACGCCGTAGTAAGTCTCAAAGCCCTGGTAGGTTGGCAAGCACGGCGGCAAATGTCCGAGGTGCCACTTCCCAACACAAGCCGTCTTGTAGCCGGATTCCTTCAACATGTCCGCAATCGTAACTTCGTTGGGGTTGAGTCCGTGATCGCTGTTGGGAAACAGAACAGGATTCATGCTAAGTCGCTGATAGTGGCACCCCGTCAAGAGCGACGTTCTCGATCCCGAACAAACTGCGCAACCTACGTAGAAGTCATCAAAGCGCATTCCTTCCGCAGCCATCCGGTCGAGGTTCGGTGTCCTAGGGCCCGTCGCACCGTTGAACCCAACATCGCCATAACCCATGTCGTCGATAAAAATGATAACGACGTTGGGTTTGGGTGATTTCTCTTTCTTGTCTTGAGCAGCAACAACATCGGCATTAACAACAACGAGACAAACAACAACGAGAATTCGTTGAATGTACTCGTGCCAGATATTACGATGCAACATGTTTAGCTCCTCCACAGAATGTTGAAACGGCATGAAAGATACCGCTCTCGCCTCTTGCACTCTATCTGAAAACTTCGGTCGATGCAATCTCGCGGGCCGAAAGACCAGAAACGCAAACCGGATGAAATCGAGAAAAGGATCGAGGAAAGGGACAACCACAAATCAATTGGGGGCTTCGCTGGGGTCAGCCTTGTTTTTCGGTTTTCACCAGCTTCTTCTTTATCCTGCTGTACATTCGTTTTGCTTGGGGTTGTTCAACGATATCACTTCTCGCTCTTCGGACAAGATTTGCCGCACTGTTTGGGTAACCTAGCTTAAACAATTCCGATAACTTGGCCAAAGAAATATTGGTTAGCTCCCGACATAATAGAGCGGCCATTGCCCGTCCCTGCGATTTTGAGCGGAACACTTGGTAGTCCTCCATTGTACAGCCATGTTCTTTGGCAACCATACGCATGATTGATTG
>CALKXO010000045.1 GCA_938003615.1 uncultured Pirellulaceae bacterium
CCAAGAATCTTTCCCTGAGTACCTTTCCCTACACCGGGAGGGCCAAACAACAAGATTGAGCGAAACGTTTCTTCCATGCGTCTTACTTCTTATCAGTCCTGAGAATTGGAGTAAATGTCTGCATCGCAGCATCGTGAATCGTAGCCAGCGCAACCAACAGTACTGTTTCTTGCACTGGCGTTTCAGCAACTTCCAGCACGAGATGCTTCCTATTTGCTTGACGACGCAGTGCCAGCCTTAGACGGGCAGACCTTGATCGCCATCTTGAGTATTTCCTCGACCGAGTGCCGTTTCTTAAAGTCTTCTTTGAACAGTCTTCCTTTCACCAAGCCATCGGCTCCAATGATGAAGGTACCAGGGTAGGGCAGACCGCGCTGGTATTCCAGATCGAGCGCCTTGATCGTCTTGCTTCCGGTATCGCTGAGCAACGGGTAGGAGAGCTTCTTTGACTTTGCAAACGTCGTTAACTTTGAAACCGAATCATAGGACAACCCGACCAGTTGCAAGCCATTCTTGGAAAACTCTGCTTGTTTTTTTTGCAGTTGAACCAACTGCCTCTTGCAAAAAGGTCACCAATCAGCCGAGCGATAGACCACTAATACCACCGGGCCTTTTTTCAGCGTCGTCTTCAACGAAAACGATTGCCCATCTTGATCCTTAAGCTCAAAATTGGGGAACGCTTTTCCCACTTGCACGCTGCGCGACTCGACGGTCCTCGCCACGGCCTTCCCCGCAGGAACCTTAGCGGGCGCGTCTTTAAGTTTTACCTGCCCTTGGCAATACCCCGCCAACAGAACAGCAATCGCCAAACTGGCTAGAGGCAACACCCTCCAAGAAAAAGAAACCGCAAATTTACGACGAACCATGAATAGCCTTCCATCGAGCAACAGGAAACATTGAAACAGGGTCCACTATAGCAGCACAAAGACTCCTTGGCCAATTCCCTTCTTGCACCGAAGCAAACGACAGCGGAACTATCGTTTCTGCCTTATCAGCACCACAGCCCCATCGACTATCTTCATCTGACCGACGACGTCTTCCGCACTGAAACCCAACTTCGTCGTCAGGAACATTCCGTACGGATCTTGCTTGGGAAACAAGCCAAACGGCGGGTCCCAACGATACCTCACCGAATACGTCTCTTGTGGCAGAAGAAGTTTCAAATCAGTTAGGTGGGATTGCTCTATCTGGCAAACCATCCTCGTTGGCTCTTTTCCGGGGATCGAACACTGGCAAGTTAAGTATCCGCGCAGTACACCCTTATCATCTACAGAAAGCTGGTTGGATTGAATCTCAACCTGCGCCTCGGCGAACCCAGCTTGAGACAAATAACCCAGCGGTAACGCCAGCAACCCAATCAGGGCCATCAGCGTCGTCAAGTTAAATCGAAAATGTTTCATTCGAAAACAGCACCAACAGTCAAAACCTAGTTACCTCCATCATCAACTTCCGCACCCAACGCTATCGAATCAGACAACAATCTAAAATTGTCTTTCACGCGCCTTGGAAACCCCTTTTTCGAATGAGCCGACTCAATCATATCTAGCTGGACCCACTTCAGCCCCGTCATCAACACGCGCTCTTTTGGATCGGGAGAACGCGTCCAAAGTAGCAGGTGTTGGCCGCCCTCTTTCTGATCCACGCCCTTTTCAGAGATTACTTTTCCCAACCGCCGTTTTGCAGCCGACATTTCTTCGGGCTCAAACCACAGCAAACAACCTGCTTCGGCACGTACAGCATTCGCAAAGTGTTTCAGTCTAGGGTCGCTCAACACCACGGGGGAATTGCTGTTCTTTAACTTTTCCTGACATGCTTCGGCGTCTCCGACCGCATCCTGCAGTGGCCGCTCAAGCAGATCAGCGAAGTTCTGGCGAAACGACTTGGCGTCATCCGGATATAGTTCGCACAACTTGTCGCAGACCGCTTCAGACTGCAGCAACGCCAAACGTGGGTTCAACCAACAATGCGGCACCATCCAAAAATGCGAATGCTCCCCTTCTGCTCCGTGCGAGTGAACAATCTGATGCTCTTGAACTTGAATGTAGTCGGACAATTCGAAACTATCTGTCGTAGTCTCGAAGACCTTACTCTGATCCAACGTCACCATCGGCAACCAAGTGGCGTAGGATGCTCCCGGACCGTTGGTCAGAAGCACATCCGACCTACGTAGTCTAAGCATTTCGTCTGCCGTTGGAACCTTATCCGCTTTGGCGGGCATCCAAACGTCATACCCCTCTCCGACGATTGACTCCGCCATCGCCATCAATGGGTAACTAGAGGCAGCGATTCTCTTTGTAAGTGTCTTCTGCTGAAGTTGCTCAAACATATTGGCATTCTTCGGGCCATCGCTTGGCCGACCGCAGCCAACCGCACCTAATCCGATGAGCAAAATCGACGGCAGGACGATCGCGCTTCGCACCAGCATCATTAACGCAGGTCTCTTCACCAACTTCCTCCCTGAGTAATCCAACTGTCAAAATAACGACTGGCCATGGAAGCACAAAGCCATGAAACAGCCAGCACTAGAATCGCGGCAACGATAGCGACGAAAAGAATTTCAAAAGTCTGTAACGCCATGATCGTTCCGCTCCGGCACCCCAGCTTGAACATCGTTTCTCGTTCTCCTTGGCGAAGCTTCAGCGACAATAGCAACACCAGTATTGTCAGCAATAACGTCGAGACGCCAATCAGGATCGTGTTGACCATAAAAAACTGTCGCACACGCAAAAGCACCGACATCAGCTCTTTGATCGATTCGACTGGCCGCACAAATTGAACTCCGCGGTCGTTGTTCTGGTATCGCGCCTCCAACAACGTTTCGCTTTTGACATCTTTGGGCACACCAATGATGGCCGTCACTGGAAACGTACTTGTATCGCCATGAAAATGAAAGGAGTCAATGTTGGATTCATTAATTTCAGTGTAGGGAACCACTTTCGATGGCAGCGCCTTTATCTGTCCGCCATCTCGAACCACGTTCTCTTCTTGCTCTGGAGATTCTAGGTCCTGATGTCCGTGGCCGAGCCCTTGAATGATCCACGCCGTTTTGAGATCCACAAACACGGCGCTGTCATCAGGCGACCCACTTTTCTCAAACACACCGGCCACTGTCATTTTCAGTGGATAGTCCCCGGCAAGATCCAGCATATTGGGACGATCGGAGAGTAATTGATCGCCGGGCGCTAGCCCAAGATCTCGCGCACAGTCCGCGCCAATCAGACACTCGCCAAGGATCGTCAACGGAGACCCTAGCGAAATTTTCAAATCGCGAAATCGAAAGTAATCCCCGGTCGTTCCAACAATCGGAAATTGCTTTGCCTGATAGAGAGAATGAATCGGTATCGCGACGGCCAAATTGTCTCGCGTAACCTGCTGCTGCTCCGCCATCGAAATAGTCGCGCTGCGTTGCACCGCAGAACCTCGATTGAAATACAACGACTGCAAAGTAAGGTCTAAGGCGCTTCCTTCAGCTCCGATCACGATGGGTGTTAGCTCAGATCTCGTGTAGATCGATTTCTCGAACGATCGAATCAGCCCGGAGATCGTAAATGGAAGAATCACCGTCAGGAACAGACAGGCCACCATCACAACCGTTTTCCAGCGATGATACAGAATGTAGTTAAGTGTTAGATACAGGAGACCTTTCATGAAATGGCCTCGTCTGGTTGTATCCGACGATGGAAGTTTGAAAAATCGATCGTTCGTTCACATTTCTCAGCCACCGCCCGATCATGAGTGACCACCACAAACGTGCGGTCCTGAGCATCGAATTCACTTAGCATCAGATCGAGGATCATGTCTTTATTGCCCGGGTCCAGATTTCCCGTTGGTTCGTCGGCCAAAATCAACGGTGGCCAAAGGATGAGGGCGCGACAGATTGCCACCCGTTGCTGTTCACCTTGCGAAAGCTGATTCGGATAACGCTTTAGCAGGGTTTCGATCCCCACCGACTCCGCGAGTTCCGCCATTCGCCCCCGCACTTTGGGAGTCAATTCAACCGAGGGGTTGATCAGAAACGGAAACAGGATATTGTCTCTGACGTTGAGGTATTCGATCAGTTCGAAGCGCTGAAAAACGAAACCCGTATTGGCGACTCTGAAATCTCGACGCGCGGCGTCGGCCAATTGGCTGACTTCTTTGCCTGCCACATTAACACTACCCTCAGCTGCAACGGAGATGCCGGAGATCAAATTCAACAGTGTCGTCTTGCCACTTCCGCTGGGCCCCACGAACGCCACCTTCTCGCCGGTTTCAATTTTAAGTTCGTCGATCGCTAAACGGAAATCGGCACGCGGGTAACGAAAGTCAAGATTTTGAATATGAATCATGCGAATCTGGAAGAATTAAAACTTCGGATCGCACCATTCTAACACAACGCTGTGAAAACGTCTCGCGCGTCGCGCGCTCAGGAGGCATGTCAGAACGAGGGGGTTCCCGCCCCCTCTGATTGCATCCCCTCTGATTGCATCCCCTCTGACTACGCCGCTTCGATGACGATTTTGACTGGCGGTGAACTTCTTTGTTTTCTCTCCCTCAGCATACCACAACGTCAGATTGTCCTCGTGTTCGGCGGTTGCC
>CALKXO010000046.1 GCA_938003615.1 uncultured Pirellulaceae bacterium
ACACATCGAAGTACCGATCTTCATCGAACGCGCTGGTGTCGAGCAATTCAAATTCAGCATCTTGCTTGCCGGCGGCTCGGTTTCTGGACACCAACTCGGAGTACGGAAATGCACGTTGCGGATACTTGTACAGCATCTTCAAGTAAGAATGGCTGGGCGTGCCGTCCAGATAATAGTACAGCTCCTTGACGTCTTCGCCGTGATTGCCTTCGTTGCCGGTCAAGCCGAACAGGCGTTCTTTCAAGATCGGATCTTTGCCGTTCCAAAGCCCGACAGAGAAACAGAGCCGCTGCTGATCGTCACTGAAACCAGCGATACCATCTTCGCCCCAGCGGTAAGCTTTTTTTCGACTGGCGTCGTGGTCGAGAAATTCCCACGCTTCGCCGGTGGCGCTGTAGTCTTCTCGAACGGTTCCCCATTGCCGCTCGCTCAGATATGGCCCCCACTTTCGCCACTTATTTTTTGGTGAGGAGATTCGGTCAAATTCGTTCACGTTGCACTCCGGCCCTAAAATGGTTTAAGGGCTTGGCAACCCGTACGATGGCTAACATTCGATAAACTAATGACTGTCGCCAACCCGCGCAAACGTCCGATTGAGTGACTTGGTTCGCACAACTGACCGCGTCACTACGACTGTTTGTCGCATTAGCCGACTCGCATCAGCTCACCAAATTCATTTGACTCGAAATCCAAAGCCTGAATTCCATGAGGTCTCAATTCACTTCGGACCACACGCACCTCCCTTGGGGCTTCGATACCGATGCGAACCTGATTCCCTTTCACCTTTAGAATTCGAATTGACACGTTTTCACCGATTTGAATTGACTCGTCAGTCTTTCTTGAAAGTACAAGCATGTGACCCTCCTTGTTGAAATGTTGACTCTACATTGTTAAATCCGTTGTCTAAACTTCCGATGTGCCACTTTTTTCGAGAAATTGCTTAAGTTGGCCACCGCGTGCCGCAGATCGCTACGTTCGGCTTGTTTCGCGGGCATCAATTAGCAATTCCTAAACGCCCGTTGCGGATTTTATTCTCGCAAGTTGGGGCAATGCGAGAGCTTGTAGATGTTGATTTGCTTGACCCCTCCGTCGACTGGCTGAAGCTGGCGGGACATAATGACGCAGTTTCAAGCCTTGCGATGCGGTTTTGCTTGACTCCTGTCACCATGAGCCAAAACGGCGTGTCCCAAGATGAAGCTGTGGCAAAGCACTAGCGCTAAGCAGTCGCGCCCTTGACCGTGCAATTCCCTGAAGCTAAAACCGGATAACATTGTCGGGTATCTTTAATCGAGATCAACCACGCGATAAACAGATAAACATTTCTCAAACTAACGGTCTCAATGAGAGGCTAGCTAGTCACATGTAATTCAGGGGGGCAGATAGATGGCAATTAAACATGCGTCCGCAGGCGAAATGATCGACCTGAACGCGTTTGGTGAAAACCGCACTACGGCAGTGGTCAAAGAGAAGACTTTCGAAGTCATTCGAATGATCGTGTCGGCTGGCAAGCCCGTTCCTCCACACAAGGTGGATGGGCCGATCACGGTTCAATGCATTTCAGGCCAGTGCAAGTTTTTCGTTGGCGACGAGCCTCGCGAAATGTCACCGGGCGGTTGGTTGTATGTTGAAGGCGGAGTTGTGCACGCGCTGGAATCGGAGAGCGAAGCGGTGATGCTGGTTACGATTTTGTTCAAGCAAAACAGTTAAAACAATCTTGAACAACATTGGCTGCGCGATGGAATTTCAAATCAAACGTGTCTACGACGATGCTTTGCCAGAAGATGGTTATCGCATCCTCGTCGATCGGCTTTGGCCGCGCGGAGTTACGCGCGAGCGCGCGGCATTGGATTTGTGGGGAAAGGATCTTGCTCCAAGCCACGAGCTGCGTAAATGGTTCGACCACGATCCGCAGCGACTTGCTGAGTTTTCAAAGCGATACGTCGAGGAACTGGAAGAGAATAGCTCGCAGGCTAAAGCATTGATTCTTGACGCAGACGACGCAGGCGACGCCGACAAAGTGACCTTACTCTATGCAGCGAAAAACCCTGACTGCAATCACGCAGCAGTCTTGAGAGACTGGCTTGCGGACAACATTTAGTTCGTTGGTTCGCAATATAAAACTATCGTGTTGGCGAGTCGCACATGGGCTTGGGGCGCGACCTGTCACCAACGATTTGAGCAATGGTCGTATCCGACAGGGCTTCTTCGACTTTCTCCAATGCAGCGTCCAAACTCTCGTGCATTCTGCATCGCATCTTGCCATGCGTTTTTAGCCCCAACGGGCAACTCGTGATGCGCTTTATCGGAGAGACCGCATTGACGACGTCAAAGACTGTGATGTCCTGCGGTTCATAATTCAAAGCGAATCCGCCACCTGCGCCTCGACGCGCGGTAACCAATTCTTCTTGCGCCAAGGTTTGCATGATTTTGGCAAGGTAAGTTTCGGGAACGCATGTTCCTTCGGCGATGCGTTGATTACCTACGGATGCGTCGCCTGCATTTTCAGCAAGCCAGACGACTGCCCGAAGCGCGTATTCTGCAGTCTGTGAGAACATGTATTGAAGCCGTGTCGTGCAAGGAGTCCAAGATAAAGGACGATAATATCTTTAATCAAACGTTTGAGCAACCTTTGACCATCGGATGCCAAGAAATGAAAAAAGGCCGCCACCAAAATGCTTTGGGGGCGACCACTTTTCTAGCTTCAAATGCACTATTTCGTCGTGGCACTTGAGGAAACCAATGACTCTCAGCAGAGCAAAAATGGCTCTGCAAAGAGTAAACGATTGGTGACTAAGACCGTCGACGCCGCAGTAGCAATGCGGCTCCGGCGAAAATCAATACCGAAGCTGTTCCCGGTTCAGGAACGGCAGAAATGCTCAAACTTCCACCTGACCCAAGATCACTCGAATCGAACTGGACACCGCCAGCGGTAATCAAATCGAAACTGCCAGAGGCCGATCCAAAATCGAACAGGTCAAATGTTTGCCCAATCAAGGGTGTGAACCCATTAGCAAAGGAAATGTCCAGCGTTCCGCCGAAGACGATATCTCCGAGCGTACTGACGAACTCAAAGTCGTCGAGTCCGCCGATTTCCAATTCCAAAATGCTTGAATCGCCCAGCAGCAAATCACCGTTGCTTAGCGCGATGGAACCATCAATTAAGCCATCGTTAATCAAATTTCCATCAAATTCAGTGTCCAAGTCAAACAGAACTGCTGCCGCATTGCCACCACCGGTGATAACGCCTCTTTCGCTATTGATAATGTTGCCTGAGAAAGTAGCGCCTCCAGTATCTGTAAAGAATCGAAGGCCGGCATCCTCAGGTAAACTTCCGCTTCCAATAAGCTGGCCAGAGTTGAGGATCAGTCCATTCTGTACGTCGCCTGCAAAGCTCCCCACTTGAACCGAGACTCCTGATCCGGCTCCGCCGCTGGCATCGACAGAGCCCGTATTGTTGATCGTGAAGTTATCGGCCGTTCCGTCAACATAGAGCGTTCCGTTTCGCTGACGGCCAGTCGCCAATACGTCACCATGATTGTTGAACGTCAAGCCTTCGCCATCAATATTGACGGCGCGGCTATCGGAAGTCACGGTTCCGGTGTTGTTGACAATGCTGCCTGTGTGATCGCCGGTGCCAAAGTAAATACCGTTTTGAACTCCAGAGATCGTTCCGCTGTTATTGAGCACGCCTTGGAAGTCGACGCCGTTGACAGCACGGAAGCCCGCAACCGTTCCATTGTCGCCTTCACTTGTTACCGTCCCGCTGTTTGTAATCGTTCCGGTGAAGAGTCCGGTTGTTGAACCGTCCAACATGCCGCCGACGCGCTGTCGCTCCAGACGGATACCGTCACCAGCCCCAGCAGCACCGGCAGACGCGGTTCCGCGACCCAAGATACTTCCGCTGTTGTCGATGGAGAAGTCATTGCCGGTTGCCGCCAATTCAGCACTAAAACCAGCACCTTCATTGCCAGCACCGGCGTCGATGGAGCCACTGTTTTCCAGAGTGAAGTTTTGCGCGGTTGAGTCCGCGTAGGCGGTACCGTTGCGTTGATTTCCAGTACCAACAATGTCACCGGAGTTACGAATCGAGAGGCCGTCACCATCAATATTCAACGC
>CALKXO010000047.1 GCA_938003615.1 uncultured Pirellulaceae bacterium
GCTCGCCTAAGCCCAACATTGAGCCTGAGAAATTCTATCTGCCCGTAAGTCGCTGTAACTCTTCTTCAACCTGTCTCAGAAAATCGTCAGCTTGAGACGGAGCCAGGCACCGACCATCGAAACGTGCCGAGATTCGATAGCGCTGCTGGTAACGCTGAATCGTGAAATTGAGTGGCAGCGCGTTGCGTGTAGGACCAGCAAAATCGAAGTCAATAATTTCCGCAGGCCGATCGGAAGGCGTGCGGTCTACCTCGCCGGAGAACTTTTTTGCATGCCTATCAACGCTTCGCATCGCTTGGCCCAAATTCGTAAACACGACCGTCCCACGCGCTTGAGGACTCGCGGCCGAACGACGCAGCCACCAATGCGATGCCGACATGAGCCGAACGATGATTAAAAACAGTTTGTCGAACTGCCACCGGACAATGATCTTTATTTCGCGATCCAAGTAATGAAGAAACGAATCAACATCCTGCATCTGCTCCTCGCATCGATCGACCTGAACGATGGTCGCTCGATTGGTCATCGGCAACCTTAAATCGTCTTTCGAAGCGATACTGATCGGAAGTACCATCCGGAACCATTTCTCCACAGGATCATCTCCCTGTTGACGACACCACGTTGGCAGCGCGTAAAACACCGCGGCCATTGCGATCGAATTGGCAGAAACCGATTTGTCGGTAGCAAAGCGATCTATCTGGGCCGACAGGTCCGAGGAAATCCAGCGACCGATTAGTCCAAACGTTTGAAGACTCGTATCTGCGCTTGTTTCTGAAGGTGTTTCCAACCGCCCCGCGACGATCGTATGAAAGCCGCGAAACAGAAACTTGCTCATACCGATCAGCGCAATGGGTTGTTTCCAAATGTGTTTCAAATAGTCCCAACGACTGAGTCCCAGTTGATTGCGCTGAGCCAATCGCGCGGGTTCGAGACGTCTGAGCCCGTCTTGCCAATCGCGCCCGGCAAGTAAATTGTTGTAGGCGATCAACAGCTCGTTAACGAACCGGCCGCCGCCCATACCGTCGGCAACGCTGTGATGGCAAGCAAAAACCAGCATCGAGCGTGGTTGGGTATCAGCAGAATGGACTCCGGCACATCCTTCTGATACCGCGACCGCTTGGTCTGGGAGCGGCAGTGATGACTTCGCCGCAAAGTTCTGGTACCAAAGGTGCGCTCCGGGTGTCGACCGAAGATCCAACTTCTCTTCCAGATCCCCGGGGAGCGGCAGGAACGCAGTGTCAAACTGCGTTTCTTCGGCTGTCTCCCACGTCAGGGGGGAATCGTTTGAATTCTGATCGTTGACCCAAAACGGCGCGCGTTCTGATCCTGCGAGTCTTCTTTTGGTGAGGAAGTGTCGCTCCTGTACAAGTTCCAAGGCGCGTTGAAACGGTGCGCGTTGAAGAAGCGTGGCGAACATGATCCTGCAAAACAGAATATTGGGGTGCGCACGACTGCTGCTAAGCCGATGAAATTGCTCGATACTGGTAAGGGGCATCGGGGGCGGTGGCACGCCAGTATCCCGGTCAGAATTTTGAGCTTCTGGATTCAATGTAAAAGGAGTGTTTTAAGGCTGGGACTTCCGCAGGAGCGTTTACGAGTCTTGTCAGCAGCTGGCGGTGTGGCTGAGCACGGTTAGAATAAAGTCCGTCTGATCGCTCCGGTAATACTATAGGCGACAGTTTCATTTTTTCCGAAATAGCTTTTCAAACATTCTACTGGCGGCGAAGAACATGGACGGCGTGACAACGATTACTACAGTTTTTACGAGGATTCAAGGCAATCACAATCGCAGGGGCAGTCGCCGCCAAAGCTCCGAATGTTCGGCTTGTTCATACCGGCTTGGCAAAACCGCAACTCTGTCGATCCTATTGTCCGTGACATTGGGGCTGTCTGGGTTCTTCGCAAAATGTGCAGGAGCTCAATCACCGCAATCAGTTCAGCCCGCCACTACGATAGAAGTAGCGCTTGATCATGGCGTGGCGGATGGCCCGGTCAGCGGAAGGTTGCTGGTGTTGTTTTCGAAAAAGCCTACCCCGGCTCCAATGAAGGGGCCAAACTGGTTTTCCCCAGAGCCATTTTTCGCAACGGATGTGACCGACTTAGCCCCCGGTCAGTCGATGGTGGTAACGGATGCAGCCGATGGTTATCCCGCGCCCCTGTCGCAACTGACGCCAGGCAAATACTACGTCCAAGCCGTGCTACATCGGAGTTTCGATTTCGCCGACCACAACAACGGACCTGGAAATTTTTACTCTCCAGTGAAACAGGTTGTTGTTGGCGGCGCGGGATCCGACGGAGCGGTTTTAGCCAAACTGCGATTGAGTTCTACGATTGGGGCGCTTCGTTACGACCAAACCGCGCACGCTAAAGTTGTTTCGCAGCGCAGTAACCTGCTGTCAGAGTTTCATCATCGTGATGTTGAAAATCGCGCGTTGGTTTTGCTGCCGCCGTCTTATGAGCGCGAACCGGACAAGCGTTACCCCGTGTATTATGAAATCACCGGATTTGGAGCGACCATCAAGGATCTACAGGCGCGCTATCCCACTAGCAAAATCGCAGCCGAGGGTGTTGAGTTTATCCATGTGATGTTGACCGGGCAGTGCCAATGGGGGCATCACGTTTACGCTGACAGCGCAACTAACGGGCCGCGTGGGGAGTCGCTGGTGAATGAGTTGATTCCAGCGATTGACCGCCAGTTCCGAACAATCGGAAAACCCGAGGCCCGATTTCTTGGTGGCCATAGTAGCGGTGGTTGGGCGTCGTTGTGGTTGCAGGTTCGATACCCAGAAAAATTTGCTGGTGTTTGGAGTACTGCTCCCGATCCGGTGGACTTTCGAGATTGGCAGGGAACGAATCTGTATGCAAATAGGGCCAATGTTTACAGAACGGCAGATGGAATCAGGAAGCCTTTGGCGCGCGGGCGCGGTCGGACGCTACTGTGGTACGACAATTTCACAAAAATGGACGACACTCTTGGACGTGGCGGTCAGATCAGAAGTTTCGAGGCCGTTTTCAGTCCACTCGACGGAACAGGTTTACCGGCGCGATGCTGGGATCGTCGAACGGGGGCAGTGGATCCAATCATCGTTGAGGCGTGGAAGAAATTTGATATCAGTTTGATCCTAAACGAAAACTGGGAAACGCTCAAAGAACCGCTGGCTGGCAAGATTCATGTTTTGATGGGTACGCAGGACACGTTTTTTCTGACACGTGCCACGGAACTGTTAGCCGAGCGGTTGAAAGAACTGGGCAGCGACGCCCGCATTGAATTTATTGAAGGTCGCAACCATTTCAATTTGATCAATCCTGCGACGCTACAGCGCATCAACTCCGAGATGGCGAAACGTTATCTGCAAACATCCAGCAGAGGCTGACATCAAAGAGAGCTCATTCAATCAAACTTTTCATTCGATTTCAATAGAAATGGGCTTAGAAAGAAATGGCGCTCCACGACAATATCTCGTCTTAACAAAACCGCCCTAACGTCCGTTTCGCGGCCTTCGATCAATGAGAAGGCTTAAGTGGTAGTGTTAATAGCGAAGCTGTTTCGGTAAAAAATGCGACTGTTTTGAAGCAGTATGCTGCTGAATCAATATTAAAAAAGCAGAAAAAAATGTCACAATCTGCCCTAACAACCGCCTAGTCAGTGTCTGTCGTTAAACCTGTCTGAGGTTTTAAAAAACGAGTCTAATAACAAAAAAATTCCTTGAAGTTTTGAACCAACCGTTGGGTTGGCGCGTTGAATTAAGTATTAACACAACAATTCAACTCAAAACTCAAGGAAT
>CALKXO010000048.1 GCA_938003615.1 uncultured Pirellulaceae bacterium
TCAAAGTCCATGCTTACAATCGATAGGCTTGCAAGAGGAACACTTGCAGCGATAACGACAAACCGAATTGACTCAATTCCCCCGATTCCATCTATCGCATCACTGACATCACCGCCGGCATCTTTTCGGACACCGAAATCAGTGGGACTTGCATTTGTATCAGCCGCGTTCAGTTCGGCCAAACCACTAACTCCACCGACCAATGCTTCTGCGGAGAGAGTCAAAGTGATTGGCATTCCCGCAGTGGTCGAACCAGAGTCTAAGTTGTCTAAGTCGACACCGTTGGCGCCACCAGCGGTGGCCAGGTTAAATTCGATGATGTCGGCGTTTGCGACGCTTGTAAGGGAAAAGCAAACGCAAATAACAAGAAGTAACGTGAAGCGAATCATGTCGTACTTTCAGGTGAAGTTACGCGGCAAATCGCAGGCCCAATGCTGGCGATAAAAACGTGGCATTGCGAAAAATTATAAGGAATGGAATGACGTGCCAGGACACTTTGCATCGAATTTCAGCAGTAAATTCTCAAAAATGAAGGTTTCGTTATGTTCTTGAAATCGGCGGTAGTTGGCAAATAAACATCCTTGGTTTGGCCATTTCCTACGGTGGACTGTCGGCGCTGTCGGCCTATTAAATTTGGGCGATCTAGGCTCGAAGCATTTATCGGTCTCAGTTCACCTAAAATGCATTTCTCGCGGAACGTTCACTAAGCCTTTACCAGCAATTTCGGTGACACAATTGTCTTTAGCTCCTTGAGATCCTTCACATTCACGATTAGAATGCTGAGTTCGCTTCTTGGCGAAAAGCATCGAAATGTCATTTCTACCGTTTATTCATTGATTGAGATTTGAGGAGAACCACGTGGCTTCTGGAAAGTATTTATTCACAAGCGAATCTGTCAGCATGGGGCACCCCGACAAGCTGGCCGATCAAATCTCTGACGCAGTGCTCGACGCGATGCTGGCCCAAGATCCCACCAGCCGCGTTGCTTGCGAGACCATGGTCACCACTGAATTGGCTGTTATCGCTGGAGAGATTACCTCCAAGGCAGACGTCGATGTTGAGCAGCTTGTCCGTAGCGTTATGCGAGACGTTGGATACACCGATGCGGCAACCGGTATCGGATGCGATTCTTGCGAAGTCCTAGTGAAACTGGACCAGCAAAGCCCCGACATCGCTCAAGGTGTTGATGCTGACGGTGCTGGCGACCAAGGACTGATGTTCGGTTACGCTTGCGATGACACCGAAGAACTGATGCCACTGCCAATCGCATTGTCACACCAGATTCTGGAAAAACTTAACGAAGCACGCTTTTCGAAGAAAGTTGACTGGCTGCGTCCGGACAGTAAGAGCCAAGTAACCGTCGAGTACGATGGGTTCACTCCTGTGCGTATCGACACGGTTGTTGTTTCGACTCAGCACGGTCCCAACGTCGACAACGAGACCATCCAGAAATTCATCAAAGAAGAAATCGTTCAGCCTTTATTGCCGAAGGATCTAGTTAAGGGCGATGTGACTTATCACATCAACCCAACTGGCAAATTCGAAATCGGTGGCCCTCACGGTGACTGTGGTTTGACCGGTCGTAAGATCATCGTCGACACATACGGTGGCTGGGGACGTCACGGTGGTGGCGCATTCAGTGGCAAGGACTCGACCAAGGTTGATCGTAGTGCAGCTTACATGTCGCGCCACGTCGCCAAAAACATCGTCGCCGCTGGACTGGCCAAACGCTGTGAAGTTCAGCTGGCTTACGCGATCGGCGTTGCTGATCCTGTTAGTGTTCACGTTGACACTCAAGGCACTGGCACCATCGATGATGCAATCATCTGTGACATCGTTCGTGAACAATACCCACTTTCGACTCAGGGCATTATCAAATATCTGAAACTGCAGCGTCCGATCTTCCGCAAGACGGCTGCTGGTGGGCACTTCGGTCGTAACGATCCCGATTTCACTTGGGAAAACACGGATTCAGCCAAAGAACTGGCCGAAAAGGCATCTGCTGCAGCAACTGCCTAAGGATTACGCCTAAGGATCATCCTCAGGCCCTGCCTAACACTAAGTGGTCCTACTCCGGCTTCCGGAGAGTGACTTGAAAAGCTTTGACGCGTTACAATTTTTGTAACGCCTTTTTTTGTTTCGCCGCACGACTTTTCCCCGCTACTACGGACCCACACCAGCCGCACATGAGCGACTCTTACGAAACGGCACATGATATCGAGGCCCGATTAAATCGGCTCTGTGGTGACGCGACGAGTGACATTGTAGACAGCAAAGCCGAACTGTCAGCCGATGTTCCTATTTGCGATGATGAATCAATAATGGCAGACCCCGGCGTCAAGCAACATATTGTTCGGTCACAGAGTACTGATCCGTCATCCAGTGCCGACACGCTAACCGGTAGTTTTCGCTGTCGCTTTGAGCCATCACAAAATCTCTATGTTTTGCATGTCCCGATCTATCCTCCAATGAAATCCGAACCGGAGGTGGACGCGATTTGTGATCAGGACAGTGTGGTCGCGCGTACCACACAAGCGAAACGATTCGGTCTGCGGATCGAGCTCAAGCGCTCTTCCGATTCCAGTCAAAGCGAATCAGTGTTAGTTGAAGTTACCGCTTCCAGCATTTGAAAAAGTTCGCCGATCGGAAAGTTCGCCGATCGAAAAATTCATAGTCCGAAAAATTCGCAGCTAGAGAAAGTCGTCGTTCACGAAGCAAGACGTGACAATTGTCGCGGCAATTATGTCACCACTTCTAGAACGGCTTCATCGACTTCCATGGACACACCTTTGTCAAGGAACTGAATCGAAAGCAGCAGCCTCGTTTTCCCTTCTCTTCGAATTACGACGCCTTCGTATCCGGTAAACGGACCACGGCGTACCGAAACGCGATCACCTGTCGCCAGTTTCGACTCCACCGTCAACGGCACACCCGCTTTGACGATGTCATGAATCTGGCGAAGTTGTTTGACCAACAACTCCCCGTCAACGACAGGACTGCACTTGGAAATACAATTGGTCTTGAGCATCTCAGTGCGACCGGCCTCGTCAGCCAACACGAACACATAGTTTGCAAACAAGGGGATGTATGAATTTCGCAGACGACCGTTTGGCGAGCGATAGCGTTTGGAAACTACCGGACCGTAGAACGAAATATCTTTCTTGGCTAGTTTTCGCATCAAGTCCTTTTCCCGCCGCGAAACGGTATAAACGATCCACCAACTGGCTCCAGCCTGCTCTCTTTCCTCTAAACATTCGGGCGCGCTAAGCAAATCAGGCGGGTAAATATCGTCTTCTTGTTTGAGGATGGGCATCGTGGGTCCATGGCGGAGGCGGGCTGAGTTCTGTTATCATACCGAAGACGAGTATTTTGGACACATCCAAACACATGCAACTGGATCCTGACGGATGCCCGAACATTCCCCGCGAGTCAATACTTGCCGGGGGATTTCTGGCGGCCAAGACCGATTCAATCAACCCCATCAACTGACCTAGACAAACAGATCGATAGACATGGAACTCCGCCAAGACGCAAAATACGCCATGGTTATTCCCACGAGTATGGGAACCCGTTTGACTCCGCTGGACGGCCAACCGTTTCACTCCAGTGATACGTTCAAAATGACGGGCACGAGTGCCGAATCGAACGTTGGCAGCGTATCGTCCTTTCTCGGCCTGAATGTCAAAATTTTGACGGCCTTTGTCAAAGGTAGCCCCGTCTCGCGCTTCATCAAAGACGATCTGGCGCGGCGTCACATGGACTATGAAGGCAAAGAGTTTGAGCAAGGAGGACCGTGGGGCTATCGCCATCAAATCAATATGGCCGACAGCGGTTCCGGTTCACGCGGCCCACGTGTGCAGAATGATCGCGCTGGCGAAGTCGGTCGTAAGCTGAACGTCAAAGATTTTGATCTCGATCGTATCTTCGCCAAAGACGGCGCGAAGATCGTCCATATGTCTGGACTGATCGCTGCCCTATCGACTGAAACCAGTCAGTTCTGTCTGGAAATCGCCCGAGCGGCCAAGAAAAACGGGGCACGCATTTCCTTCGACCTCAACCACCGTGCGTCGTTCTGGAGCGGCCGCGAAAAGGAACTGTCGGCAGCGTTCAGTGAGATCGCCAGTCTCTCAGACATTTTGATCGGTAACGAAGAGGATTTTCAATTGTGTTTAGGGATGCAAGGCCCGGAAGCCGGCGGTCAAGGCATCGGCGAGAAGATCGACAGCTTCAAAGAAATGATCGACCGAGTCAAGGAAAAGTACCCTGACACCTCGCTCTTCGCGACGACGCTTCGAGAAGTCGTTTCCGTCGGTCTGCATCATTGGGGAGCCATTGTCTCCGAAGGAGACAACTGGCACGTCGTCGAGCCGCGTGACATTCACGTCAAAGACCGTATTGGTGGTGGTGATGGATTCGTCGGTGGCTTATTGTACGGAGTGTTGAATGGCTGGGACGCCCAGAAGTGTACGCATTTTGGTTGGGCCAGCGGCGCACTGGCAGTCACCTTCTTGACCGACTACGGACAGCCCGCCGACGAAGACCAAATCTGGAGCATCTGGGAAGGTAACGCGCGCGTGAAACGGTAGACGGTTTCTGAGCACTAATTACACTACGTCTGGTATCGTTCTAGAGACGAACGTTTTCACCACGAATATTTTCACCCTATCCAATCAAGCACAGCAGCCCTGACGAATGCCCAAACGCTCTAATCCTCAAGCCATTATTCTTATGGGCGTTTCAGGCTGCGGTAAAACGACATTTGGCAAATTGCTCAAACGGGAGCGAGGTTTCGAATTCACCGACGGTGATGATCTGCACTCTCCGGCGAACGTCGCAAAAATGGCTTCAGGACAACCGCTCGACGATGATGATCGTGGCCCATGGCTAGAGTCGATCTGTCAACATATCAACGAGCAACTAGACAAGAAAAAGTCAGTGGCTGTTGCTTGTTCAGCGCTCAAGAAATCTTACCGAGACCAGTTGCGAAAACTCTCGGTCCCACCAACCTTTATTCACTTGGTTGCAGGCATCAAACCGATCGCGCGGCGTCAAGCCGATCGCGCAGTCCGCCATTACATGCCGCCAGAGTTGATGCAAAGCCAATACGAAGCACTTGAGCCGACAACCGACGAAAGCGACGTCGTCGAGGTGTCGGTAGAACTACCGATGCTCGAAGCAGAACGCCAAGTGTTAGCTGCGGCCAGAGGAGAACAAAATTGATTGACCCATTTCAATTTTCGTAGCCGATCTGGCAAGAGATTGACTATGGAGAAAGCTACGGCGCGTTCTTCTTCAACTTCCGCTGCAGCGTTCGTCGCGGAATGTCCAACCGCCTCGCCGCTTCGGATATATTGCCTCCCGCATCGGCAAGCACGCGCTGAATGTGCTCCCACTGAGCAGACGCCAGCGACGGTGGCGGGAACTCTGTATCCTCAATCTCAGGCGAATCGTTAAACGCAGCTAACACTTGGTCGGCATCGGCCGGCTTGGTGACATAGCCGACTGCCCCGAGCTTAACGGTTTCGACAGCGTTGGTGATTGATCCATAGCCTGTCAAAATAACGCAACTTGTTTCGGGTGAAGTCCGTCCAATCGCCCGTAACAGTTCCAACCCGGACTTGCCGGGCATTTTCAAATCTAAAACCGCACGTGCGGGTTTGTGTAGTTTCGCCAATCCAATGGCCTGATCGAAGTCTCCCGCCATGTAAACGACCAGCCCTCGACGCAAGAACGCTTTCTCCAATCGATTTCTCAAAACATCATCATCGTCGACTACCAAGATAGATAAGTTCTGATTCATGATTTGGCTTCCGTGGGTTTGCTTCCGTGGTACTGGAGTCAAAGTGACCTAGCAAAATAAGCTAACCAGCCGGTAGCTGAATAGTTACGGTCGTACCTTGTTCTTCTGCAGATGAATGAGTAACCGTACCACCAAGCCGGTTGACAACATTTTTCGCCAGAAAAACCCCCAAACCCATACCCTTTCCGGGGGGGTTTGTTGTGAAAAATGGCTCACTGACGCGTTCGAGCACCGCTGGTGGCATGCCGGTACCCCGATCAATAATCTCCCAGCACCACCCTTGTTCGTTAGAACGAATTTTCACATTTACCGGCCGGTCGCTGCTATCGGCATCAAGTGCGTTTTGAACCAAACCGCGAATCGCCTGACTTAGCCCGTCGAAGGGCACCGAAACGAGTCGGCTATGGTCGGCAGGACGTAGATCTAAGTGGACCCTTCCTCGCCCAATCAATCCTTCGAGGGATGCATCCGAAAGCGCTCCCATGGACACCTGCCGCAGTGGCTCTCCAACAGCTTCACCCGCGTGGCTGGACATGCGATCAATAATGGTGCGGCAGCGGTCGAGCTGACTGCGGATCAAATGGACATCCTCAATCACATCTTCGGCGCCCGGGAAATTCGGTGGGTGTTTCTCGAAAGCCTGTTCAACGTCCTTGGCAACGATTGCGATGGTGGACAAAGGCGTAGCAAGCTCATGGGCCGTGCCAGCGGCTAACGTTCCCAACGCCTCTACTTTTTCGTTGCGAGCCTGCTGTTGTTGTACCTCGCGCACAGCCGCCTGTTGCAGTCGCACCTCACCAGTCAATCGAGTCATAAAGTATACAATCACGCTGGAGCAGGTTGCAAACGCCACCAACAGTGAAAGATGGTTTAGCGTCATCCGACCGTCGCGTCGAAACGCTGGAAGTCCCATGTCCAGATGTTCCAAATCCATGTGCTCAAAGGCGATCAACAGCAAGCAAAGATTTGCCAACACGTTAATCCCCCACGCCCATTTTCGGTCTAGCACCAAGGCGCCTAGGCTAACATTGACCAACATAAACAATAAGAACGGATTATTGGGCCCTCCGGTGGCGAACAGTAGCGCCGTCAACGACAGCACATCCATGACCATGACCAACCCCAAAACGGTACGCCACCCCGGCATCGAAGGCGGTTGCGAATTTTGAGTCGCATGGTCGGATCTGGAAAACCAAAGGGAAAGCAAAACGTTGGAGAGCGCTGTTACTGAAATGACGACCAACATGGCCCATAGCGCGGGAAGTTCTGTTTGAAAAAACAGCACTGCACCAACGATGGCGGCGATTTGTCCGACGACGGCCACCCACCGCAAATTAATCAGCCAAGCGGCGTTGAGAAAACTTGATTCAATGGTTGGGGACATAGGGACTTACGACTGCCAAGAGAATTTAACTGATTTGCTGACGCGGGATTGCGAATGGAATTAAAAACCTACCCCGACAACGCGTCGTAGACTGAACATTCCTGTCCGACTCGAGGTTTCAGGATAGGTATTCAGTCATGCGACAACGCATTAACGAGAACGAGTTCGAAAAAAGTGTCACTGGATATTGTGAAATCGCTGACACCGGCTAACCTGATCACATCCTACTTTAACACAGCCCGAACAAGCCCATGAACCGGACATCAGCGGAAATAGAAACAGGCAAAATTGCCAATCAGCAATCGAGTATTGCCAAGCCGATGGCCACGCTCTCTCCAAATGCTCTTCGCTGGATTTTGGCGGCGATGTGTATTATCCCAGTGGCAATCATCCTAGCTCTGTTTGCTTATATGCCACCGGTATACGAGGGGCTGTTGGAATGCAAAATCACCGCGGCGGGTCTGCCGCCGGCGATCTACTATGAAGAAGAGTACTACGATCGTATCCCGCATGAAGGCGGGCAACTGATTGTGGAAAATCTGAGTGATCAGGACTGGACGCATCTCAACATCCAAGTCAACAAGCACTACCAGATTATCGACAAAGTGCCGATCAAGGCACACAGCATGAAAGTGTTTGATCTAGACCGATTCGTTAACCGCACAGGCGCAAGATTTAGTGTGCAATACAACGAACTGTCTGCTGCACGAATTTACGCTCGACGCCCGACGCGTGATCGCGCGACCTATGCTTGCGAGTTCGAAAATGGCGAACCGGTCGAAATTGAGGAAACCATCAAGGCGAAGGCACGAGCCAAAGCCGCCGTCAATTAGCGCTGAGCACTTTGCTTCTTTCTACAGTTCTGATTTCTCTTAGCCATCGCCCACTTTGGCTAAAAACTGCCTTGCATTGTCGATGTAGGAAGTCTCACCCGGAGAGAACTGACTCGACGTACACAGCGAAGTGTAAACGCCACGCATCCCATCCACCCACGTCTCTGTCGTCTGTGAGTTATTGTTGGGAAAGAAGCTGCAGTATTCCTTCTCCAAATTTTCAGACAGTTGCTGAGAAAGACTAGTTTTCGCTGACTCCTTGCTAGCGTGTACTTTTTGACCACGGTGGCTCCTGATTGACGAAGCCAACGCATCGCGAACAGAGCGATCATCTAGGGCATCTTGATCGTCGGCCAATGCTAGGATGGTTCTTTCAATCACCAACAAGACCATGGCATTTTTGTTAGTGAACCTGTTTCGCTCGCCCGCTTTCATCGTCAGCGGTTTCGCTACCACAGGCTTGGCTATCCCGTTTTTCTCGCGTTTTTTCAGTCTGTGCAACAGTTGTTTATGCTTCTTGTCTACCGCCATTCGTTCCTCAATCCTTTGCCTAAAGTAGTCTTTCCAAAACTCCAGACGCCCGTCCGCACCGATCGTAGCCGAGTCCAGCGTGCGATTTATCCCGAGCGACAATTTTGCTAGGATACCGGAAATCAGCGATTCCGCAAACATTCGAATCCAACGCAAAAAGGCCCACCGTGACGAGCGAACAGACCAGCCAACTTAAGCACGACCTCGAAACACTGCTTGCCCCTCACAACCAGTCTCACGTTCTGCAGTATTGGGACCAACTGAGTTCGGCAGATCAACAAAAGCTCTCAGATCAAATTCACGGCTGCAACTTCGAACAACTGGGACAACTATTCGAGCAAAACGAAAGCGCTAACCGCTGGGATGATTTGGCAAAAAAAGCCAGCGTGCCGCCAGCAATTACGCTGGCAGATTTCGCCAATGAAGACTCCTACGAGAAAGCTCGGCAATCGGGCGCCGAATTACTGGAACAGGGCAAAGTGGCGATGATCATCACCGCCGGCGGCCAAGGAAGCCGACTAGGATTCGACCATCCGAAGGGCATGTTTCCGATCGGCCCGGTCAGCAATGTTACGCTGTTTCAGATATTCATCGAAAAAGTCATGGCGCGAGCTAAGCAGTTCGGCTCGACGATCCCCATCTACATCATGACCAGTCCGCCAACTCACGAAGAGACAATCGAGTTTCTTGAGGCTGAAAACTACTTCGGTATGAAACCAAATGACGTGAAAGTCTTTTGCCAAGGCACCATGCCAGCGGTGGATCACGACGGCAAACTTTTGCTGTCCGAAATTGGTGAAATTTTCGTCAGTCCCGATGGCCATGGAGGCGCGCTATTGGCGTTAGAGAAGAGCGGCGCACTAGACGACATGCAAGTACGCGGTGTCGAACATGTCTTTTACGGACAAATCGACAATCCACTAGTGCAAGTTTGCGATCCGGCGCTGTTGGGATACCACGCTCAAAGTGGCTCAGAGATGACATCGCAGGTAGTCCGCAAAACCGATCCACTGCAAAAAGTGGGTAACGTGATTTCTGTTGGTGGCGTTGTGCAAATCATTGAGTACAGCGATCTATCGGAAAAATTCGCACGTGAAACCCGAGTCGACGGCAAGCTGAAATTGTGGGCCGGCAGTATCGCCGTTCACATTTTCAAAACTGATTTCTTCCGGCGGATGAGCGAAACGGCGGACTCACTGCCGTTCCACCGGGCTCATAAGAAGGTCGCATTTATCGACGCAGACGGTCAACGGATCGAGCCGGAAACCAACAACGCCATCAAGTTCGAGAAATTTATCTTCGACTTGTTACCGTCGGCTAAAAACGCAATCATCAGCGAAGTCGATCCGGCAGACGGGTTCTGCGCGGTCAAAAATGCGGCGCCTGCCGCGGCTGAAACACCCGCGCATGTCAAGCAAGCCATCAGCGACCTGCATACAAGATGGTTCAACGAAGCTGGCGTCGAAGTCGCAGATGGCGTGATCGTAGAGATCAGCCCGCTATTCGCGGCGGACGCAAAAATGTTAAAAGAGAAAATCGCCGCCGATGATTTCCTGAGTCAACCGATCACGAAAGATACTTACTTCCATTAAGAACCTATCCCGAGACCTCGTCGTAGCGTGGACACTCCCGCCGGACCCAAGGTTTCAGGATAGATACTAAATCTCAATTACTGCCAACCGAACTCAGAATCTCCATAGAAACATCTGATTCTTCTTTGGCCTCTTTTACTGAAGAAACCACTTATGCTTTACGCAACGATCATGGCTGGCGGAGCTGGCACGCGGTTCTGGCCTGCAAGCCGCAAAAAGTCTCCGAAGCAACTATTGAACCTAGTGGGTAATCGTTCCATGATCCAAGCGACCGTTGATCGCTTGGAGGGACTCTGCCCACCGGAAAACTTGCTTATTGTTACCAACGAAATTCTGGTCGAACCTATCGCCCAGCAACTTCCAGGGCTTCCTGCGTCATCGGTCATCGGCGAACCGGCCAAACGAGACACCGCTCCCTGCATCGGGCTGGCAGCAGCTTGGGTCGCAGCGAAGGATCCAGAAGCAACGATGGTTGTTATGCCAGCGGATCATGTGATCTCTCCGAATGACGTTCTCCAAAAATCGCTCCAGCACGCTGCCAATCTGGTGGAACAAGACCCAACCCGTATCGTGACGTTTGGTATCAAGCCCACTTATCCAGCCGAAGTGTTCGGATATATCGAACGTCAGGGGGACGGCCTTGAAGGATCAGAGTTCCCTTCGTTTGAAGTGGCTCGTTTTCGAGAGAAACCTGACGCAAAAACGGCGGCTGACTTTTTGGCTAAAGGCACGTTTTACTGGAACGCAGGAATCTTTGTTTGGAAAGCAAAAACGATTCTCGATGCCTTAGAGAAGCATCAACCCGAAATGTTTGCTCACATCCAAAAGATCGCCAGCACCATCGACACGCCCGATTTCCAATCCACTCTCGAGACAGAGTTCACCGCGATCAAAGGCACATCGATTGATTACGCGGTGATGGAAAATTACGACAACGTACTGGTCGTGGAAGCGCCTTTTTCATGGGACGACCTTGGCAATTGGACAGCGGTTCCGCGTCTCAAGGGCGCCGACGATCAGGGCAACACGACGACGGGAAAATCAATTTCGATCGACAGTACCGGCACCCTCGTTCAAGGCGATGACGACCACCTGATCGTGACCGTTGGCTTAGAGGATATGATCGTGGTCCGCACTCCCGATGCCACATTGATCGCATCTCGTAAAGACGAAGCTAAAATTAAGCAGGTGGTCGCCGAACTTCAATCACGAGACTGGAAAGAGTATCTCTAGTGCTGTTTTCCTGCAGGATTTGGGGGTGCGTGACTTTAGTCGTTTGGGCGATAGCCCCGTTCCTCGCAGCAGGATGGTCATGTTGGGGCCGCCCAACCACGGGTCAAAGATGGCTCGCATGGTGCAGAACAGTCTGGCCTTCAAAATGTTCACGGGTGCCAGCGGTCAGCAGTTGGCCGGCGGATGGAAGCAGTTGGAGTCATCGCAGGGAACGCCAAAGTTTCGTTTCGGTGTGATTGCCGGCGGTCAAAGATCCAGTGTGGAGATCAGTAACATGCTGGTCCCCGGAAAAGACGATTTCACGGCCGGGGTTAATGAGGCGAAACTTGCAGGAGCCACTGATTTTTTGGTCGCACCGCTGTTTCATTCAAGCATGATGATGGACAAAGATGCGATCGCATGGAATGTCAGTTTCTTGAAGCACGGTTATTTTGTCTCCGCACAAGATCGCAAGTCAGTTCCCAAACGCAAGTCAATTCCCTAACGTAAGTGACCCTGCGTTGCCACCCAGTACCAATCATGCTGACTCCGGAAAACCAACCTCTGCTACCTAAAACGGGGCGACTGGCTGGGATCGATTTTGGCACGGCGCGTATCGGGGTTGCCGTTAGCGACCCCAGTCAGAAATGGTGCAGTCCACTAGAAACGCGCCAGTGCACCGCTTGGACCACTGAAATTCCGCTTGCTGCCGCAGATGCAAAATACTTCCGTGAACTTGCGACAAGTGAACAACTGGTTGGCTGGGTTGTTGGACTGCCCTTGCACGCCAGCGGTGATGCCAGCGAAAAATCTCAACAAGCGGTAAGCTTTGGAAACGCTTTGTCGCAGGCGACCGATCTACCGGTGAACTGGATGGACGAACGATTCACCACCGCCGCGGCCAGAGAGATTCTCAACGCGGGAAACCTGTCCGGAAAAAAACGCAAAGCGGCGCTCGATAAAATCGCGGCGCAAGTGATCCTTCAAACGTTTGTCGAATCAGACCGCAGCCGCCATCATCGCGACCGCGATCACAGGCTTGAGTAATTCGCGCTGTGCGGTCGAAGTTGCACCTCATCCTTTTGCACCGTTAGCGCGTGTGCTTCCTGTAGCCGATTGCAGCACTACATCTTTCTGACGTTGCGCAGATTCCCGTTGTGTTTTTTTTCAAGCAAAAAACTTGGTTTTCTGTTAGCTTGATTGTCCCTAACTATCATCGAAAACGTAAACGAGGCGTCAAAATCCAATGCGATACCATCTCTCAGATCAGGAATTCGAACGGGCTGTAGGTTGGAAACGAAAAGTCTGGACGGACGCCGAAGAACGTGCCAACCTCAAGCGTTATCTTGCGCTGCAATTGGCTTCCGCGGGCCTCGCCGCCAATGAAGAAGACGGCAACCAGTCTTCAACAGAAATCCCTCAGAGCTTGATCGAAAACCTCCGCGAAAAAGGACGTTTGCTGTCTGAATACCGCGCACCGGCGGACAAGCGGATCGAAGCGTTCCTCAGTACGCATTTCGCAGACCTCGATCTCACAACGCCACTGCAGGTTCCTTCACCAACGCTGGTTCTCGACCGTCACGGCATGGCCCGAGAGCTTAGCCTTCCTCAGAATGGCAACCATTTCTCCAACGAACTGGTCGAAAGTCACCGGTTGGACAACGGAATCCTGAACAACCCCGTTTCCGACCGCCGTACGACTTCCGGCACATTCCACATCGTTGAAGGCACGATGGCCATCCCGGGTGACAAGCGAGCCGTACCGCGAAACGTATTTGCCAATCTTTATCAGGCCGCGCTCAAGCCGCCACGCGACCTGATGTTACTACCCTACACGAGCGCATCGAGTCGCCCATCGTACACATGGGTGTCGTTGATGCTGCGGCCATTGGTTTGCCCCGAAGTGAAAGGCCAGTGCCCTCGTCAAACGTCGGAAGTTCGCTTCTTCGTTCCGGGCAGCCTCGTCAGCAACCTTGATTTTGTAGAATCGATTTTCGGTAA
Source organism: uncultured Pirellulaceae bacterium (assembly GCA_938003615.1). GTDB lineage: Bacteria > Planctomycetota > Planctomycetia > Pirellulales > Pirellulaceae > Mariniblastus. The sequence goes on from CALKXO010000048.1 coordinate 13,354, forward strand.
CGCTGGAGATCCGCTGGTACCGGGCAATGACGCGGCACTGGACGTCGAAACATGGAGCGGTCATAGCGGCTGTGTGATTCTAGCCCCCCATCTAACTTCGACGCTGAAAAAAGATCTCGGTTTGCCGCACATCAGCGAAGCAACCGATCGTCAGAAGCGCGACGGAATGTGCTGGGAATCGCCCGAAGAATGCTACAACGATGGAGTTGCTTTTAAAGTGACCTGCCGCGATGCCACGGGGACGACCGTAACTTTGATCGCGGACAACTACTACGGATATTGCAAAAAGGAAGTCAAAACCCAAATCAGTTTTGCCGCCAACCTAATGGGTGGCGTTGAAGAGGAACACGCCGGTGGAGCATTAGCGTTTGCGTCTTACTCATTGGGCGACGAATTTCAGGTCAATAGCCGCCGATACAACGGGCGTACTTTTGCGGATGTCGCGAAGGATTACGTTTCCTTTATCGATGTTCGCCCCGAGGGATACGGTGTCGACCGCAATTTCTCAACGGTGTACTACATTCCTGAAAATGCCAACGTATCTTTAATCGACAAACACGTTTCGTGGACCTCCGAAGACGGTCGCAAAAACAAGCTCAAGCTATCCCCGGAAAACGTCTACATCGCCCCTAGCGGTTATAAAATTCGACTGGAGAAACACCCGGCGGCGCCATCATGGCGTTTGGTTGGAACCGTTGGCGAAGGCGTCTTCTGTCACAAGCCATGTACCGTCAGTGGCGGTGGCAAAAGTGAAATCAGCAAGAGCCTGAGCGACTATATGATCTATGGTCCAATCTTCGTCGCCGATCAGGAAAAGGATTTCGCAAAGCTTGAGGAGATCTTTAGCCGAGATTACACCGACCGTTGGAATTCCGAGTATGCCGATCGCCCGCTGTACAAAGACGCGCCGAGTCGCCGTGTATTGGATCCGGCCCGATCGCTGGGAAGCACCATCAAGATGCTGACCCCGGCACCTGAATTCAACGACGACTACAATAATTGGCTGGCAACCATTCCCGACAACGTTTATGCGATGGCATTGATCATCAAGCGATTCACCAAACCGGGTATGGAAGATGCTTGGAAAGAGCATTTCGGCGTCGATATCGTCAATGGATCGATGGGGCACGAATTAAAAATCGGTGATCGCCCTCTTGTCGGTACTTACCTGCGAGCCGGTTTGACCGAAGGTCGCTGGCGAACGTTCAAGCTGCGTCAGGATTTTATGGCGGCCAGCAAGGTTCAGCGCGAGGACGACATCACCGTCAGCACCGTTCTGAAATCCGCAGGCCTCGGCAACGTTGGCCTCGGCGTTCAGCAGAAAGAAAGCTACAAATTCGCTGTCAATTGCGAATACCGTTTGTTCCAGCGGCCTGATGATGCTGTTCATCGCGGTTTAGACAAACAAACTGAAATTGACCTGTCTCAAAAAGGCAGCTTCATTAGCAATTTTCAGGCACTCGACCGGGACGAGATTCGCGCGATCGTCGACGACGTCATCGAATTCGACCAGTACTCCAAACCGGTTAAAAAATTCCTCAAGCAAGCCGCTTCTAAGAAGAAGCCGGGCTTTGCCGTTTGTAGCTCTGTTCCACGCCAGATGCCTCACGGGCCTTCGAAGAACCCACGCTACCTTCAGGATCGTCCGGACATGGTGCGCTCGCGCGACACTTACATTGCGGAAGTCGGCACGCGCTTCCACCGCGCTCTGACGATGGACCAACCCGTCCACATGCCCGTCGGTGCAATTCTCTCCGGGCGTCGCAACAACCCGCCGAGCAAAGAACAAGGAATTCGATCGCTGGCCGTCTATGGCCCTCTGCACTATCAGGAACTTCCTGAACTGATGATGGACTACATTAGCTCATTGACCGGTAAGAGCCCGAGCACCACTGGTGCCGGAAGCGAAGGTGCATTAACCAAAGGTCCGTTTAATTCTCTAATGCCAACAATCGACCTTAACGCTTGTCTGGTCGCGATGATCCTGACCGATCTGGGCGGATACAGCACTCCCGCCGGTCACGTTGGCCCGAACCTTGAAGTTGGTCACGATATCAGCCTGCTGATTCCTGAGGTCTGGTGCCGCATGGGTCCCAACGAACGCGACCCGGAGGTTCTGATCGAAAAAGGCATGATGGAGCCGGTCAAAGATTTCGAGCACAACGGACAAAAGATTCCCGCCAGCCGACTGGGTTATCGGATCAATGACAAGTTCTTGCGCAACTACTTGTCACGCGTGTTTGACAACCCGTCCAAGGTATTCACCAACGAAATCCTCAATCCTGAAGAACAGGACATGGATTCGTGGGCAGACGGAATTCTACACATCGCCGAGGCCCAACAAAAAGCGGCTCAGCGCTACATCGACGATGGCAGTTACGAACTGGCTTGCCCTCCTCTTCAGGCGATTTTGAAAATCATGGCCGAGGGATCATGGCACGGGCACGACGCCAACAGCCCGACCGTTCGAAAACTGTTCACGCGTGAGTACTTGTTGTCCAGCGACTGGTATCGAGAGCGGCTTGCAAAGAAACAAGAAGTTGAAGTCAAGCGTTGGAGCGATTGTGTCAGCTACTTAGAAACGTTCCTCGATTCACCGCATCGAAGTGAAGTCGCACGCGAGATGAAACTAAAATCGCGTCTCAAGTATGCTCAAGAGCAATTGGCACATGTAAGTTCCGACGGTTACTTGGATGAATTGGTCGGGACCGTTGGTGCCGATCCAATCAAGCCCATCCACTTCGTCCCGAGCGGTCAAGCCGGTTCGGAAGTGGCAGCCAGTTAAAAGTGGCGTGAGGGTTGGCGCTATGTCACGTAGTGCAAGCGTCTCGCTTGCGGCGCTTCGGGCAAGCGAGACGCTTGCACTACGAATCCTCTAGCGATCGTCTTCCATCTGCTGGATGTATTGTCGCAAGCGTTCGTTTTCGTCGGTGACGCCTTTGAGCTTCAAAAGATTCTCAACGCGCTTCACCAATTCAACGCGGTTGACGGGCTTGGATAGAAAATCGTTGGTCCCCGCATCGACGGCGCGCTCGATATCGCCAAGCTCGTTGAGTGCGGTCACCATCAGGACCATCGTGTTGGCGGTTGCCGGATCACTTTTGATCTTCTTGCAAACCTCAAAACCACTCAACTTGGGCATCATCACGTCCAACAGAATCAAATCTGGTTTGAAGGACGCCACTTTCTCCATCGCCTCGTTGCCATCGACCGCAATTTCCGTATCGCACTCTAGGTTCGACAAATACGCTTCCAGCAGTTCGCTATTGGCTGAGACGTCGTCGGCGATCAGCACGCGGTGTTTTTCTGAGGATTCCATATTTCGTGTCCGTTGATTTTGTTCGTTGGGGTCACATGTGAAAGACATGATGTGAATAACGATTATAGGCCTCTACCAGTGCGCGTCGACCATAGGGTGCTGTAGGCAAAACCAACAGGCTGAAAACATGCTCTACGTGGGGCAGATTTTCAACCTGCCATCGATCTCACGCCAGCTGGTCTTCCTGATTGAACGTGGACAGCAATCGACGGCCGCACCACAATGAAAATGCAAGTCCGGAATCGATCGGGGCGGCCTCATTATTCTCGGGAACCCAAGTGATATCTTGCTGGTCGGCGATGGCAGTGCCTGTCTGACCATCTAAAGTTCCGCGCCCAATCAAAACAATCTCGCCGAAAAAACTGGCTGCCGTCTCAATCGCCAGATCCTCGATCTCATGCTCCAGCATTACGCCGTTCAAGCGTCGCATCTCTGAAGCGTAAAGTTTTTCGGCTTGCGGGACTCCTAGATAGAAAATCTCTTGGTGGGTCGTTTGCCAACCGGCGAAAGCGGCGTACAGATCGTCGTGACTGAGATGATTCAGATCGGCCGACAACGCGTGTGTCATGGGGCCACAGATTCCAACATTGCTGAACGCATTTTCTGCCGTGCCGTACCAAAATCGAAACAGGTAACAAACAATCGGATGTTCGTAGCTGGGCCAATACATCTCCCGACTGTCGAGCAACTCAATTCGGCTCGGCGCGAGTCCCATTTGATCGGGCTCGGCAAGCCAGATTGCCAAGCGACTCTCCGCAATCGCAATCTCACCTTGGTATTCGAGAGAAATCTGGTCGAGAAATCCTTGTTCGTCAGCATACGCCAACACGCGCAGTCTAGAAACCGGATCTTGGACCAGCGCGACGAGCGCATCGCGTCCCTCTCGATGACCAAGCCGTGCCAAAGCGGCTGCCGCTTCGGTTTGTACTCGCCTGTGTCGCAACGACATCGCTTGAGCAATGTGTTCAGATGCCTTCTCGTATTTCGTTAGCGCAAACGTATCGCAAAGTGAAACCATCAAGGCCACTGAATCCGATACCTGACGGTTCAACACCTGACGGTCAATCCGAGGGTTGACTTGACCAGACTCAATTTTATTTAGATTCTCATACAGCTGCCCAAGCAACGCATCGAGTTCTTCAAGTCGATCTTCAGCCGGGTGCCAATCAATGACATCATGACGGAAGTAAAAATTGCACAAGTCATAGACCGCAGACGCGATTTGAGAATAGCCCGTTGCTCCAATGATCAGATCGCTCAACAGCCACTCAGGAGGCACGACCGCACCGTCCATCAGTGGCGCAAACGCCAACGCGATACTCGAACGGTGC
>CALKXO010000049.1 GCA_938003615.1 uncultured Pirellulaceae bacterium
TGAGACATTGCTTTTGTAAGGATCGATCGCGCAGTTCGTAGTACCGGCTTTAGCCGGAATTTGACAGGATATCCCGGTTCCATTCCGCCTAAAGGCGGTACTACAAACATCCTAGCGAAAAATTCACAACCTCGGAGAGAGACCTACTGTTAATCACGCTAACCCATGGCATCCACTTACTACTCTATCTACAGTTCTAACGATTCACTCGCCTCTAATTACCTTCTCCGTTTGGCCAGATGCCGGCTTCTTCATAAAACCTAATCGCTCCAGGATGGAATGGAGTGCCCGTATCGCGCACTGCGTTTTTAGGGTTAATGGCTTTTCCGGCCGGATGTTTCTCAGCCACCTGAGCTCGGTTTTCGTACATCAACTTGGTCAGGTTGTAGACCAAACCTTCATCAACCCCGACGTGTGTGATCAAGTGCATGTTGCCAACATTAATACCGGTAAGATCTTCGTCTAGATCGCTGTACACGTCTGCCTTAACGGGAACAGGAAAGTAAAACGGGTACTCTTTTAGTTTCTCGGCAGCATCGTCGGCAAGTTTAATGAACACGACATCTTGAGACGCACACAGTTGTGTAACGGCCGGGATTGGAATCGCGCCGCCCATAAATGCCGCGTCAGCTTTACCGTCAGCGATCATGTCCCCAGCCGAAAAATAGCTGCCATTGAGCACAGTCAGGTCCTCGTACGAGACGCCGTGAGCAGACAAAAGTGGTTTCAGGAAATAGTCGAATCCGGCGCCGGCAGGTCCTAGGACAACACGTTTGCCTTTTAGATCTTCCACCGTTTTGATACCGCTGCTTTTGGTGGTGACAAAGACGCCCACATTAGGAGCCAGTGTTGCCACGGCGCGAACTTCATGTGGCTTCTTCCACGCCCCTTCTCCCTTTGTCGCGAAATATGAAATAGCAGCGTTGGCCATCGCAAATTCAATTTCACTTGATTCCAGTTTGCGAATATTTTCTTGGGTACCTTTTGTTCCCTGAGGCGACACCACCCAATTCAGATCACCCTTGTTGCTGTCGACCACATTGGCGATCGCATTGCCGACGGGGGCAAAGGCGCCGCCAGCGGGTGCTGTTCCGATCGTAACGAATTGGCGTTGGCCAGATGTTGCAGAACTGCCGGACGATGAATTGCTACCCGCCGCGCCGCCGTCTTGCGTTCCTGCCTTGGGAGCATCACAGCCAATGGCAAGCGTTAGGAGCAGTGCTGCCCCAATTGAAGCTAAGGTTTGGAGACGGAGAAAGCGCTTCTTGTTCTGAGGAAGCATATAAACAGCCCTTGTTCGTTTGTGGTTCGGTACGTTTGTCGTTTTCAATCTCAGTTCTCAGTTCTTTAAAGCAGCCATCAATCTCCAGCGCCCGCCTATGAGGCTTAATTCTATCACGCGTCGCCTATTACTCCACTCCTCACCACGTCTTGCGCGGATTAAGTTTCTTTCGAGTTGTCCACAAGAACGTAAAATAGGGAGGAACTCCTATCAAGGTTGCCAGTTATTTTAAGTGGATGGTACTATAGGGGTACCAGACCAACTCAACTTCAGTTTTTGAATCAGGAATCGAACGCATGAAATCTCAGCCGCCCAAGCTTACCAATCGTCGAAGATTTCTACGAGTTGTCGGTGGCGTCGGAGTCACGTCAGCATTGGCCCCCGGTTATCTGATGGCTGGTGAAGCGAAGAAGGTCTCTGCCGGCGTGCTGGTCGAAGCATCCAATTTTGACGCGTTGGGTGGATGGAAGCTTGACACGCAACACTACCTCCAGATGGGCGGTTGTTATCTGTTAGCTCACGGGATGGGCAAGCCAGTCGCTAATGCCACAACACAAGTTACCATTGCTGAAGCGGGGACTTGGCATGTTTGGGTGAGAAATCGTGATTGGTGTAAGGGAGGCTGGAAGTCGCCCGGCCAATTCAAAGTGCTGGTTGACGGAAAACCTCTAAAGATTGTTTTTGGTCAGGGGTCAGAAGAATGGAGTTGGGAATCTGGCGGAACGGTCACGATCGACAAGCCTGGACCGGTTGAGCTAGCGTTGGAAGACTTGACAGGATTCGAGGGGCGCTGTGATGCGATTTATCTGACGCAAGAAACAAATCCCGTTTTACCGAACGATGATTTGGCCGAGCTATCGGATTGGAAGGACCAGCTTTCCGGACGTGCAGAACTTACCGTCGAAGAATCGGCCTTCGATGTTGTGATTGTGGGTGGAGGCATGTCGGGATGTGGTGCGGCTCTGGCGGCTAGGAGTAAAGGGCTGAACGTTGCACTGATCCAAGATCGACCGATTTTCGGCGGGAACGCCAGTGAAGAGATCCGCGTTCACACGCTTGGCATCCACGGTTACGGCACTGACATCTTGAAGCACATTGACACCGAAAAATATCCCAATGGTGACGCGCTGGCCAAAGTAGATCAACGGAAGCGCGAGGCGACGATGGCATCATCGGGTGTGGCTCTATTCGCCGGCCACATCGCTTGCGGGCTTGAAAAGAAAGATGGAAAAATCGCCAGTGTCGAGGCACGAAGCGCGACGACGGGTATCATCAGACGGTTTTCTGCTCCAACGTTTATCGATGCCACCGGTGACGGTTGGCTTGGTTTTTGGGCGGGGGCAGAGTTTCGCACAGGACGTGAAGCAAATACGGAGTTTGATGAAAAATGGGACAAACATGGTGATCTGTGGAGTCCCGAGAAAGCTGATCAGCGCGTGATGGGAACGTCCGTTTTGTGGAACGCAGAGCAATCCACCGAGCGTGAAATATTCCCCGAAGTTCCATGGACAGCACCTGTTGCCAAAGAGCATAGCGCGACCGCCGGTGAATGGTATTGGGAGTATTCGAACAACGAATTGGACCAGATCGAGGATGCGGAACAGATTCGCGATCACGTGTTGCGAGCCATCTACGGCTCATTCGCCAATGCGAAAGAAGATCCAAAAAATGCAACTTGGCGATTAAAATGGGTGTCTTTTGTCGGTGGTAAACGCGAGTCGCGCAGGCTTGTCGGCGATCATATCTACTCGATGAAGGACGCGTCAGAGCGACGTGAATTTCCGGATTCGGTTGTGGTAGAACGCCGAGCAATCGATTCACACTATCAGCGCAAACAAACAGGCGAGCCGGTGGACTTTCTCTCTGAGGCCTTGTTCTACAAAACGCTAGGGGACTACTTCATTCCTTTCCGGTCGCTCTATTCAAAAGACATCAGTAACCTGATGATGGCGGGGCGCTGTTTCAGTTGCACTCACATCGGCTTGGCCGGCCCGCGTGTGATGAACACCTGTGCTCAAATGGGTATCGCGACAGGTTACGCAGCGTACCTTTGCAAGGAACACGACACGGTACCACGCGAGGTCGGTGCGAGATATATTTCTGAACTGCGTGAGCTAATTGGTTTTGGCAAAAATGAGCTGATCGGTAATCCGCGGAAGAAAAAGAAGACTCACTGATGCGGCACGTCGTAAATTTCGGTTTGCTGTTTGCCTTTGTCGCAATGTCGGTAACCGGCATCATGTCATTTGCGTTGCCTTTTTCAACGACAACGTCGCGCGTCCACATTGTTGCTGGCATGAGCATGGTTGTGTTGGTCGTTCTGCACATGGCAGGCCGAATTCCGTACTTTCGGTCACAAATCACCAAAGGGAAGAAGTCACCGCTTTCTGGTGGACAACTTTTGGCGGTTATCGGCGTCGCGACCGTGGTCTTGGGAGTGTCGCTGTTTGCGTTTCCCCCTGCTTCATGGATAGTGAATCAAAGCTACGAGGCACGCAACAGTGCCCAAATCGTGCGGTCCTCTTCGCTGACAGGGGTCAAAGTGATCGACGCGCGTTCGAAATTAATCGTCCGGGAGACCGACCGGCAGACCAGTAGGCCCTTGTCGGTTCATGTTAGCTTTCGCGCACGTGTTTCGCCGATGCCAAGCCTGGCGGTCTGGGCTGAGACGACCAACGGGACGATGATCGAGACGTTGTATCTGGACGAAAGCCTAGCATTTGTCGAGAAGGTAGACTGGAACGGATCGCTAGTGCAACGGGATCATATCCTGCCTATTTGGAGAAGTCGATACACGTTGATCTCGGGCGTCGATGGCAGCGGGGACATCGACGCTACCACTGGAGCAACGGACACACACAGCTTCGCACTTGATCCCTATCTGGTTCCGGGTGACGGCAAGAAATTTGTTGTCTGCGTTGAGATCAATACCCCCGCCGATCCGGACGAACAATGGGAGAATGCCGATCTGGGTCAACCATCGCTATTGTATACGGCATTAGTGAAAGTGGATACCGATCAGCGTTACCGGATTCTTGACTTAACGGCTTATGGAACCCCCGGCAAAGGCGAGTTGCGTTACGATCTCGAAACGGTGTCGTCGGCCAAGGGGCTTGTCGATTTGTTGATGGTCAAATTGGAAGACCGGATGGCCGCTGCTTCTTTATCGCCGGAGTGATATGAATGAATTTAAGACACCGACGAACGTAAACTTCCCGCCTCGCCAATTTGCGCTCACAGTCGCGGCTAGTTAAAGTTACACTTTAGGCGGCAGCACCGTCCAAACCGCGCTGATCATATGACAACCCTTGCTGTACCCCCTTCTTTTTTGTGTCGCAACGATTCGACTATTTTACTTCTTGGATCGCCACGCGCCGCTGGTTGACGGTGGCAGTGATCTTGGTTGTCACCGCCGGAGCAATCGTAGGCCATCTCAGCCCTCAATCGGTGCGGCAATACTTCGTTGAAGCCCCAGTGGCATCTGATGACTCCGACAATGCGCTCGACCCAATCGATCTTGAAGCCGAAAACCCGGGTGACGGACAAGAGGTGGCTCGGCTGAACTTCCTCTCAGATGCTGTTCTGGTTGTGGAAATGGAGGGAGCGTTCTCACCGCAGGGCGCTGCAGCGCTACGGCATGTTGAGCAACAACTGGAAACCAAGGACTTCATCAAGAGCGTCCAGTGGATGGATGAGATACCGACGATGAACATTTTTGGATTGCCGGAACCTCTGCTGCCGCAGGAACAGGCTTCACAGCAGAAGTTCGACGCGGCGCGTGACAAGGCGCTGAAGAATCCATTCATCAAGGGCGTCATGATGTCGGAGGACATGAAGACGCTCGTCTTTCTGGTGAATTATGATCGACTGTTTATGGAAAGCGACGAGCAAGCGATCTCGGGATTGAGGATGGCCGCCGAAGAAGCGGCGTTGGCTTACCCCGAGGTGAAAATGGAGTTCTCCGTCACCGGCGGGACACCGATGTGGTTGACCGCGATGAAGTCCCATGACGCAAACCAGTTTTGGTTTCAAGCGATAGGCTATAGCATGATCGCCTTGATGAGCCTGATTCTGTTTCGTGGGTTCATGTCAGTGTTGATTGTTGCTCTGGCACCGATCATGGGCGTGTTCTGGACACTGGGATATTGCAACTATCTGGGTTACCAAAACAACCCCTTCATGGAAGTCATCCTACCCGTTCTCGTTAGCTTGGTCGGACTTACCGATGGCGTACACTTGATGGTCACAACTCGCAAGCTTCGCGCCAGCGGGCTATCGACGATGGAGGCTTCGCGGAAGGCAGTTTCTCAGGTGGGACTGGCGTGTGCGTTGACTTCACTGACGACGGCGATCGGGTTCGGTTCACTGGTCCTAGCCGACCACGAGTACATTCAACAATTCGGCGTCTCCTGTGTGATCGGCGTATTGTTGTGTTTTGTGGCTGTCGTAACCGTCATCCCGCTGGCCTGTAGTTCGCGGATGGGAAAGAACATTCACGTTGGAATCAAAACGAGTCTTGTCGATCAAAATTTAGATCGCATCTCCCATGTGGTGCTGTGGGTGTTGCCCCGCAAGAAATGGATCAGCATCGTGGCAATTGCGACGACCGTGTTACTGGTCGGGATTTCGTTAACGCTGCGTCCTGACGAGAGAATTTCTAATTCGATGCCGGCCTCCAGTGAAGCGGCGATCGCGTTTGCGAAACTGGACAAAGCCATGGGCGGACTAGAACGATCTAGAGTCATGATCTCTTGGGAACGCAATGCTGGGGAGCGATCCGAAGTTGGAAAAATGCGCAACTGCGATGAAATGACGGCGCAGCGTGTCGCGGTGATCAAAGAGGCGAACGAGCTTCTTCGGAATGAACCGCTGATTGGCTACCCGCTTTCGATCGTGGAAATGATTGATTCGATGCCGGGGGAAGGCGACACCGTGGCACGTAGCTCGTTGCTGGAACTATTACCGCCGACTCTGAAGCAAACGTTCTTTCGCCCCTATGAACAGCGGGCTGAGATTGTTTTCCGCGTACAGGATTTAGGGATCTCAAAATATGGACCAGTATTCCAACGGCTCGAGGCGGGACTTTCACAGATCGAGAAACGGAATTCAGGGTATCGACTGTATTTAACAGGCCCTGCCGTTTCTCGATGGCAGAATCTGTATCAGATCGTTGTCGATCTGGCGGCCAGTCTAGGGACGGCAACCGTGATTATCTTTGTCGTCTTGTCGCTGGTGTATCGGTCGCTGAGAATTGGATTGATTTCGCTCGTGCCTAACCTGTTCCCATTGGCCGTCGCCGGCGGCTACCTCGTGTTTACTGGCCAAGCGTTAGAGATCGTTACGGTATGTGCATTTACGGTTTGCCTTGGCATTGCGGTGGATGACACGATCCACTTTTTAACTCGCTATGAAGAGGAGCGGCTGAAAAATAACGACTCGGCAGAAGCGATCAACAGCGCGTTCTCTTCCGTGGGAACGGCGCTGATCATGACAACGATCGTTCTAGTAACCGGATTTTCGACGGTGCTTTTTAGCGATTCTAGAGACCACTTTATGTTTGCGGCGATGGGAGCGATCACGCTGACGGCAGCCCTGTTCGCGGACCTGATCTTTTTGCCAGCGTTGTTGGCGTACTATGCCCAATCGCCGAAAACAAACGACGACGCGCTCGATTGATAACGACAGAAAGTTATCGCAATCAGTACAGTTTGCCATTTTTTAGGTAATCCGCTGTGCTTGCAGCGGCTGCTGGCGTCAGCAAGGCTCACCGAGCCGGCACAATCGGAACGATGAAACGAGTACCAATGCGGCACGTTAGCCAATTCCGTCCTCACGACATTGAGTCGATTCATGTCCACAAATTCAAAAAGCCAATCCTCAAGACGCCAGTCAGCAGGAAATCCAATCTCCAACGCGGCAGGCTTATTACTGTCTTCACTGATGGTAGCTGCGATGACGGTTTGGGCAACTAGTTCTCCGTTTTCGCCTCTGGCGCCCATGAGCCAACAGCCGACTGACGAGACAACTTCCGATTCGGTTACGATGACTCAAAGCGTGCAAAATGCGTTCGATGTATCGGAGTCAGTTCTGCCATCGCGTGTTGTTGAGTCTCGCTCATATGAGGTTCGGTCAGAGAGCTCACCAACGATATCGGAGGTGAAAACTAGTGTTTCCGGACAGCCCGATGACGAATTGACACACCGTGAAGAAACGCACGAACGACAGAAGGATGATCGTCTTGCTTGGCTGAGTTCACGAAGACAAGATTCGTTGTTGGCCACCAAGCCGGTTGCAAGAACGTTCGAGCTGCCGCTGCGTGAGGAAATGGTGACCGAGTCGCCGAACCTTCCGGAAGTTCACTTTGCTTCAACCGATCCTCGACCGTTGCCAATGCAGCCGGACCATCGAGAAATGAAGAGAATCGCGCGGCTGCCAAATCAATTGAGCCACCAAATCGACAACGGCAAGGTGAATCAACCGGAGGCCGCAAAGGCATCAGCACTTCCTGCGCTTAGTAAGACGAGTCCCCTGGGACAGCAGAAGATGGCCAGCGTACTTGATGTCGAGCCTAAAAAATCGCCAAGCCTGCCGCCCAAAAAGTCGTGGGAAATTGGACGTTATTAATACTA
>CALKXO010000050.1 GCA_938003615.1 uncultured Pirellulaceae bacterium
GCCTGCCGGCAATGAAATAAATCGCTGTCAACGCGACGACTGTCGCAACGACCGGACCAATAAGCGTTGCCCACCAGACGATCGCCGGATCCTTCTGTTCTGCAAAATCAGTAAGAACTTCATCCATATCGCCACTATGGCTCTCGTCCTGAGAGATTTCTTCCTCAGAATCTTGATCTTGTTTGGAACTTGCCTCGGATAGGGCCATTGCGTACGGACGGGGATTGATGGTTCGAGATCTGTAATCGCACGTATTTAAATCGACCCACGGCGGCTCCTCGGGAGCCACCGAAAACACGATATTCGGCGTAGTGAGATCTAACTTCGACGGATGAAAGCCGCGTATTCTAATCCGCGATTGCCGATCGTTGTAGCAGCACTCTCGGTGATTCGAAAGCTATCTGTAAATGTCGTAGAAATCGACACAATTGCTGGCGAAATCCCAAGAAAACGCTGGCAAAACCAGAATTTTTGACGAAGTAGACATCGGGACCGCGGGCAAAAACTCCTGCGGACCAAAGAAGCCATTGGAATTTCTAAAGGGCAAACCCGACATAGATTGCGATGACGATGATCACCAAAGCAATGCTAATGGGCTTTGCACCCTTCCACGGCGTCAAATCAATCTTGTTGGTTGCTTCCAAATGCCAGTCTTCCTTGCGAGGCATGACGGCCGTGATGAGCAACATAATGCCGATCAGCAAAGCAAAAACGATACCGAGAAAGTGGAAATCGTGGATTCCCAAGTTGGTAAGGATCGCGGCACAAGATGGTACGAAGTAGAAAACCGTGATCGTTACGAGGCCAACCAACAAACCAACGGTCGCGGCAATCGCTGGAGTTTTCTTGTTGAGCATGCCCATCAGTACGACAGCAAAGATAGGTATAAAGTAGATGCCGTTCATCTTCTGCAGATAACCAAAAATACTCGCTTGTCCCAACAACAGCGGAGCTGCGAGCATCGCGGCAATCGCAGTCACGGTCACGAAAATCTTCGCGGCACGAACCATCGATTTTTCATCGCCGTTGGGGTTGATCATACCTTTGTAAACGCCAATGCTGAACAACGCAGAAGTACTGTTGAGTGCCGCGTTGAACGAACTGAGAATGGCTCCTACCATGACGGCCGCAAAGAAACCCGTTAGTGGGGCCGGCAGGACATCTCTGACCAAAAACCCATAAGCTTGATCTGCTTTGATTCCCTGAGCAGCGTAAAGGTGATAAGCGATGATACCAGGTATAACCAAGTAAATTGGTCCGAGAAGTTTCAGTGCACCCGTTAGCAGAACACCCTTTTGTCCTTCTGCGAGACTACTTGCACCGAACGTCCGTTGAATGATCTGTTGGTTCGTACACCAGTAAAACAGATTCAACAGGGCAACACCGGTGAACAGCGTCGAAAACGGAACGCTCTGTTCGGCGCCACCAATGGAGCTTAGACGTTCAGGCGATTTCTCGTAAAGCGCGTTCCAGCCAGCCACAATGCCGTTTCCGTCACCGACCTTGTCGAGTGCAAACCAAGCGATCAGGAAGCCACCGACCAACAATCCGATGCCGTTGATTGTGTCCAAAACCGCGAGTGATCTCAGCCCACCGAGTCGCGAATAAAGCGACCCCATGACGCCAATCAGAATCACGGTAAACCAGATAACGCCAGCTTCACTTTTAATCCCTGTTAGGGTCTGCATGTCAAGCATTTGCGAAAGCCCAACGGCTCCCGTGTACAGAATGATCGGTAGCAGCAAAAACGCGTACGCCAGAAGGAAAACAAGGTTGGCGATTGCCTGAGTTGTCTTGTCGAAACGCAGTTCCAAAAACTCGGGAACCGTCGTGATTCCTGTTTTAAGAAATTTGGGCAGGAAGAAGATAGCCATCAAAACCAACGCGATGACAGCGATCACTTCCCAAGCCATCACGCTCAAACCGTCTGTAAACGCGGCACCATTGAGCCCCACCATTTGTTCGGTCGAAAGGTTGGTCAGCAAAAGCGAACCAGCGATGATCGGATAAGTCAGACTGCGACCGCCCAAAAAAAATCCGTCCGAACTCCCTTTCTCATCACGGCGCGTGATCAACCAAGTCAAAACCGCAGCAAAAACTGTAAAGGCGACAAACGATAACAGAGTCCAAAAATACATGGTGGCTATTTACGGATTTGAGGGGACGGTGGCCAGAGACGGAGCGACACGACTGTGCACAGCAAGTTACCGGCCGCTAGCGTGTCGTAAAACGTCGAGTCTAAATAAAACTCCCTCTTCAGGCAAACGTTAAAGGGGGCCCGCGAACCTAAAAGAGTCAAATGGTGGCCAATCGGCAGCCAATCGGCGCGCCCAGTACGAAAGCTGGAACGAAATGGTCGACTTTGAGGGCCGTTGCCACATCGGGAGAGGCAGGACGCAGCGGGCAGACACTGAAGGCAGACCGCCGCGGGCAAAACTCAGAACCTATACGCCGTCTTTGTCCTACGAAAGTTTTTTCGCTTTCCAAATTTCATCCGCGTATTGACCAATCGTGCGGTCACTGGAGAACCAGCCGCTATTGGCGACGTTGATGATGCTTTGACGGCTCCACTCTTCCTGATCCTGGTACAGGGCGCTGACCTGTTTCTGAGAATCGATATAGCTCCGAAAGTCAGCCATCGTCAGCCATTGGTCCTGAGGATCGCGTAAACCGCGTGTGAGGATGTCAAAGATGCCGGGCTCTGATTGATTGAAGTGCCCGCTCTCCACCAATTCCATCACGCGTCGAATCTCGGGATCCGCCGCGATGATGTCGTTGGGGCGATAGTCTTTCCTCGCCTCCTTCACTTCGGCCGCGTCGAGACCAAAAAGGAAGAAGTTATCCGCACCGGCTTTTTCGCGGATCTCAATGTTGGCTCCATCAAGGGTTCCGATGGTCAACGCACCGTTCATCATGAATTTCATGTTGCCCGTGCCCGACGCTTCTTTACCCGCTGTCGAGATTTGTTCCGACAGATCCGTTCCCGGACAGATCACTTCCATCGCAGAAACTCGGTAGTTCGGAAAGAACACAATCCGCAACCAGTCTTTGCAAGCGGCTTCAGAATTAACGACTGACGCCACGTCATTGATTAATTTCACGATCAGTTTGGCAAGGTGATAACCAGGCGCTGCTTTGCCACCGATCAGGACACAACGCGGCGTCATGCCCGCAGTGTCGCCTTTGACAATCCGATCGTACAAATGAACGCAGTGCAAAATATTCAGCAGCTGCCGCTTGTACTCGTGAATACGTTTCACCTGGACGTCAAACAAGAACGAAGGATCAAATTCTACACCCGCATTTTCTTTAACGTATTGCGTCAACGTTTCCTTATTCGCTTGTTTGACCGCCCGCCATCGCTCGCGGAAGCCAGCATCTTCCGCAGAAGGTTCTAGCTTCTTGATGTTGGCAAGGTCCTTTTGCCAACCCTCGCCGATCGTTTCGTCCAGCAAATTTTTCAAGCCAGCGTTGCAATGTGCCAGCCAACGGCGCTGTGTGACGCCGTTGGTTTTGTTGTTGAACTTTTCTGGCCACATCTTGTAGAAGTCAGAAAACAGGCCTGCAGTCAGCAGATCGGTATGCAGTTGCGCCACTCCATTGATGGAGAAGCTGCCGACGATCGACAGATAGGCCATGCGAATTTGAGGGTCATGGCCTTCCTCAATTAACGACACACGACGCTGTAGTTCTACATCGCCAGGGTATTGTTTGGCAACTGTTGTCAAGAAGCGTCGGTTGATCTCGTAAATGATTTCCAACAACCGTGGCAACAAGCGGCCGAACAAACGGACCGACCAGCGCTCAAGTGCTTCCGGCAGCAACGTATGGTTGGTGTATGCCATGCATTTGGTTGTGATGGCCCAAGCGTCGTCCCACGACTTGCCATACTCATCAATCAGCAACCTCATCATTTCCGGCACCGCACATGCCGGGTGAGTATCGTTCAGCTGGAAGCAGTTCTTTTCTTCAAACCCAGAGAAATCCGTGCCGTGCTTCTTCACCCAAGCGCTCATCACGTCCTGAAGGCTGGCCGAAACCAAGAAGTACTGCTGCTTCAGACGTAGCTCTTTTCCGTTTTCGCTGGAGTCATTTGGATAGAGCACCATCGTGATTTGTTCAGCGCTGTTTTTCGAGGCCACCGCTTCGGTGTAGCTGCCCGAATTAAATTCGTCCAAGTTGAACACGTCAGTCGCCGTGGCTTTCCACAACCGAAGTGTGTTGACGGTCGAGTTTTTGAATCCGGGGATCGGCATGTCAAACGGAATCGCAACGACGTCGTGCGTATCAACCCAAACTTGACGCAGTTCGCCATTGTCGTCCAAATGCTGCGTGGTGTTGCCGTAGAATCGAATCTTTCTTGCGTCTTCGGGACGTTCAATCTCCCAAGGATTTCCATCGCGTAACCAGTGGTCAGGATCTTCCACCTGACGACCGTCCTCGATGTGCTGGTGGAACATGCCGTACTCATAACGAATGCCGTACCCAACGACCGGCAATTCAAGATTCGCACAACTGTCAAGGAAACAGGCAGCCAATCGCCCTAGACCGCCGTTGCCAAGCCCAGCATCGAATTCCTGTTCGGCCAGTTCCTCAAGAGTGACGCCGTAGTCGTGAGCGACCTTACGCG
>CALKXO010000051.1 GCA_938003615.1 uncultured Pirellulaceae bacterium
TCACCTTGGCCGGCGCAGAAACCTGCACTGTGGAAGGGGCGTCAGTTTTTGAAAGGGTTCGGACCAACATCTAATTTCAACAAAGTAATCGGTGTCTAACTTGCGATCATTTCCTCGATGAGTCTTCTGCGCATCTGGCGTCTCGATCATCATGCGATACTCAAGACGTTGACGAAAAGTCAATCTACCATTCCCTCCGCCGATATCTAATGAAATCCCAACAGGTTTTGGATTTCTCGGCCACTTCAAAATCGCCCACACTGATTAACCGTCAACCTTTTCCCGTTTTAGAGAGCCTCTGTCCATCCCGACGCTGTGATCGTTAATAGCGCATCTATGTAATAGACAGCGCATCCACTCAGCAAGCAGCCAATCTACTCGATGGCCCATCTATTTCGTGGTTTCGGTTTGCTGCCAACATCCATCTTGCCGCATATCGGCGGTCCCAACTATTCTAGAGAATTATAAATGCTCACAATGTTACTGCTCACGAAAGCTAACCGTGGATCAATCCTCTCCAGCAACTCCTCCATCGGATCAGAATCAGGGAGAAAAGCCAACACCATGGTGGGCAATCCACCGCCGAATGTATGACTGGGTGTTGGAGCTTGCACATTCAAGAAACGCGACGCTATCACTTTTCGGGATCAGTTTCGCAGAATCAAGCTTTTTCCCTATCCCCCCTGACGTCATGCTGGCACCGCTATGCTTGGGAAACCGAAGCCGTTGGGCGTGGTTCGCTGCGGTAACCACCGTCGGCAGCGTTTTAGGAGCAATTCTAGGCTATGCCATTGGCTACAAGTTTTTGGACATCGCGCTAATGATCCCTAGCATTAATCAAGAAAAGATCGATGCTTTGGCTTACGAATTCAAAGAACGGGGGCAGCTGTATGTCTTCGTTGCCGCCCTTACGCCGATTCCCTTCAAGCTGCTGACGATCACGGCGGGAACGGCCAAAATGAACTTAGGCCTTTTCCTTATCGCATGCATAATCGGGCGCTCGATCCGGTTCTTTGCCGTGGCGGCCATTATCTGGGCCATCGGCCCTAAGGCCATGCCGTTGATCGATAAGTATTTCAACTGGCTGTGTTTGGCCTTTGTGGTGCTGTTGTTGGGCGGTTTCTACGTCATGAAAATGATGCACTGACCGATTACCGGCTACTATTCCCGTGGTAGCGTTGGCAAAATCAAAAGGTAGCAAAATTAAAAGGCAGCCAAATCAAAAGACAAAACGACAGCTGTGTGAGGAATCTGTTGCCGCCACAACATGCCATTTACCAATTGTTAGAAGCCGTTTGCGGTTCTTCCAGTCCAAGTTTTTTCATTTTCTTGTATAACGTCGTACGGTTGATGCCCAACTGATCCGCCGTCACGTTGCGGTTCCAGCTATTCTCTCGCAGCGACTGAAGAATGATCTGCCGCTCTGGTCCCTCAAGCGCTTCTTTCAAAGTCTGGCGGACACCTTGTTTGACCGTGGAGACGGCCACTGTCGGAGAGAACGAACCCTCGCAAATGTGGGAGGGCAAATCATGCGTGCCCAACAGCGGACCTTTGCCAAGCAAAACGGCCCGGTCGACTACATTTTGCAGTTCACGAACATTGCCTGGCCATTGATACTCTCGCAACGCCTGAAGAGCGGTTGGATCAAAACCATCCAATTGCTTGTTCTCCTCAGAGCAGATTTTATCCATGAAGTGAGTGGCCAACATTGGAATGTCCGATGGACGCTGGCGGAGCGCAGGCAGTTCGATATTGATCACGTTGACGCGATAGTACAAGTCCTGACGGAACGTGCCGGCCTCAACCGCTTGGGACAGGTCTTCGTTGGTCGCCAAAACAATCCGTGTGTTGACGTGGAAGGTCTCTGATCCGCCAACCTGCTCGAATTGCAGTTCTTGAAGAACACGAAGAAGTTTGACCTGCATGCTGGGAGATGCAGTGCCGATTTCGTCTAAGAAAATTGTTCCCCCGTCAGCTTGCTTGAACTTTCCTTCCTTGTGGCTAGACGCTCCGGTAAATGCTCCGGCAACATGGCCAAACAATTCGCTTTCAAGCAAGTTCTCCGGCAGAGCACCGCAGGCGATTTCCACAAAAGGGGCGTTCTTGCGCTGCGAACGTTGGTGAATTGCACGGGCGATCAGGGATTTCCCTGTTCCGCTTTCGCCAGTAATTAACACGGTTGCCTTTGTGTTGGCGATGTTGTCGACCATGTCGAAAATTTTCTGCATGCGTTGGTCGCTACCAACAATGCTCTCTTTGGCAAAACGTTTATCCAATTGAGCCTTCAATTGCTCGTTCTCTTCCAAAACCTGTTGCTGCGAAAGAGCACGGTTGATCGCGATCAGAATCTCATCATCGATCAGTGGTTTGGTCATCAGATCAAACGCACCAGCGCGAATGGCTTCAACACCCGTATCCGCGGTGGCATATCCCGTCATCAAAATCACGACAACGTTCGGATGATGGGTACGACAATGTGACAGAATATCCATGCCGTCTTCATCGCCCAATCGTAAATCGACAAACGCCAAATCGAACGTTCTTGCGGCCAGCGCACTCTCGGCAGACGCTATATCGGCGGCAAGCTGAACGTCAAAGCCTTGATCACCCAGCCAACGTCCTAGCGACTGTAGAAGGTGTTGATCATCATCCACTAACAGGATACGATGCGAGCGTTTTGCTGAGGATTGATTTGCTGGGGAATTTTTCATGATGCTTGAGCGCCGGGGTTAATTAACAACGTCTGGTGTTTATTTAGGTCACGTTGAAAGACATGGAGGTTTCTTTTCATCAAAAATTGCCGATTACACACTAAAAACCATTAAACACACGTTAGAGAGCTTTAAAAAAACACGTGATGCCACACTAAGAAACCACCGTAATTAGGCCAAACGCTTGTTAAGATTTTATTAATTTAAGAAAATCCGATAAATTGTGCTCAAAGTTTCCGAGACACCTAGCTACGTGAGGGATAGTGAATATGCTGCAGAAGTGTCAGATCCGAAAACCATCGCTTCTGCCCACTGTCGCAGTAGAATAAGGGCCTTAGGTATCTTTCCACTGCTTCTCTTATCCAAGCCGTTATCTTTTCTTTTCATGTGAGCCTTGCACGAAGCTCTTGGCGGCCTGCAAACGGCACACGCACGCAAACACTCGGATGCTATAAAAATGCAACTTTCGACAGTTGGTCTCCGGTGTCGTTCCCAGATACAACCGGTATGCCATGCGTAGATCCCTTCTTTTAGCCGATCCACACCCAGCCATTGAAGCGGGAATCAGGCACTCGCTGCAGCACGCTTCCTTGGGCTCCGAAGTGAGTGCATTAGAATTTAGCGGTCGGGTGGACGCCCCCTCAAAGATTCTCGAAGCGGTCACTCAACATCAGCCTGGCGTTCTAGTCACTGAGACGCGTATCGGTGGTCGCGACGTGCTCAAACCGCTTGAGAATGTGATGGCGGCCTTTCTAGATCTAAAAGTAATCGTCTATTCAGCACAAGATGATGCTACGCACATTGCCCGTGCGGCAGCAATAGGCTGTTACGAGTATCTTCCAAAGACAGTCTCCTGCGACAAGCTTCTTTCGGTGATTTGCTGTGCAATCGCTGGCCGCCCTGTAGCGGAAGACAGTTTACTGAAAACAACACGCACTAGATTGCACCGCAAAACGTTTTCCGGAAATGCCAACAACGCGGACATTCCACTGACAAACCGAGAGTACCAAGTTTTGACTCACATCGCCTTGGGGATGAGTAACCGGGAGATTGCCAAGTCGCTGACAATCAGTGTCGAAACCGTCAAGGAGCACGTGCAAAACGTACTTAAGAAACTTAAAGTGAACGACCGTACCCAAGCGGCCGTCTTTGCCATCCGCAACGGGTGGAGCTAAGTAACTATCCTGAAACTTTTGATCGGACAGGAATGTCCAATCTACTAAAAGATTTCGAGATAGGTTCTTATCAGACCGAAGGGGGCCGCCGGCGCCGCCCCACAAAGGCAATGATTCCGTCTAGCCGACAGCCCAACACTACCATTGCTTGTAAGCCCCCAGCTGCAGCCAAATCTCCGAGACAGGAGGGTTCTTCTCCTCGCAGGAGAGCGACCGCCCGGAAATTTTCTGTGGGCAAAGCCATTTTTCCGGAAATACTTGCGAACGAGAAACGAGTAAAAGGAATACTTAAGTTCCGGATTTTGTTGAACCGGGACACGCATTGAGTTAGCATCATGACTCTTTGACGGACATTCTCTTTCTCAGGACGGCTATGGCGACAGAACAACAGGCTCCAACAGTTCAACTTGGCTCCGATGATGTTTCTCAAATCGACGAACTTGGCAAAGTCTTCCAAAAGCTAAAAACGGAACTGGCAAAAATCATCGTCGGGCAAGACGATGTGATCGAACGACTAGCGATTTGCCTATTTGCTCGCGGACACGCGCTGTTGATGGGCGTGCCGGGACTGGCCAAAACACTCCTCATCAGCCGATTGGCTGAAACGATGTCCCTGAATTTCTCGCGCATTCAGTTCACTCCCGACCTGATGCCAATGGACATCACCGGCACCGACATTCTTCAAGACACTGCTTCAGGCAAACGAGAATTTGAATTTATCAAAGGCCCGTTGTTCGCTAACATCGTTTTGGCAGACGAGATCAATCGCGCCCCCGCAAAGACTCAGGCCGCGATGCTCGAAGCGATGCAAGAGCACCGGGTGACGGTTGTGGGAAAATCGTTCTCCCTCGAACAACCATTTTTTGTACTGGCGACGCAGAACCCGGTCGAGCAAGAAGGGACTTACCCGCTGCCGGAGGCTCAGTTGGACCGGTTCATGTTTTTGATCGAGGTTGACTACCCCAGCCGTGATGAAGAGATTCAAATCGCGCGCAGTACCACCGGAGCAGCGTTACCCCAGCTGGAGCACATTCTCCATGGCGAAGACGTCATCCGGTTTCAGGAACTGGTCCGGCGTGTTCCCGTTCCAGATCACATTTACGAATTTGCCGTCGACTTAACCCGCCGCTCGCGTCCCGACTCAGACGAGGCACCGGCATGGCTGAAGTCTTTGGTCGGTTGGGGGGCAGGCCCTCGCGCGGTTCAGTATCTGATCCTTGGTGCCAAAGCGCGGGCTGCCTTGCACGGAAGTTACATGGTTCGTTTAGAAGACATTCTGGAGGTGGCTCAACCTGTTCTGACACACCGCGTGCTGACAACATTCGCCGCCGAATCGGAGGGGCTAAGCAGTCGTGACATCGTTGATCGATTGGTAGATGAACTGAGCAAGGAGGTCTAGGTACGAGAGCGCCAAAGCAGATGTATCCGCTTTACTCTCTCATCTGTTCCTACGCTCATTAGTTCCCACACTCATCCCAACCGAATCTCAACCCGGCTACTATGGCGCAGAACCACGATTTTATCGAACCACGAGTCATCGCTCGGCTAAAAGCGCTGCCGCTTCACGCGCGGCTGCCGATGCTGGGCGGTGTCACAGGTATGCACCGCAGCCCGCACCGAGGGTCGAGTCTAGAATTTGCTGAATATCGAAAATACGTGCCGGGCGATGATACACGCCGGTTGGATTGGCGTGCCTACGCGCGCAGTGATCGCTACTACATCAAGGAATTCGAGGCCGACACCAATCTGCGGCTGTGTCTGATCGTGGACACCAGCGGTTCGATGAATTTCAATAACGGCGGGCAATCGAAACTCGACTTCGCCAAACGCCTTGCCGGCACACTGGCTTACCTTGCAGCGCAACAAGGCGATGCCATCGGGCTGTACTGCGCGGGCAAAAAATTCCACACCGAAATTGCCCCCAAACGCAATGCGGCCCACCTGCGCGTCATCCTTGACGCGCTTGGGGACTCTACGGGCGCCGGCGAAACGGGCTTGGCCAACGCGCTCCATGAGGCCGCCGAGCGCATTCGGCAACGCGCGTTGGTGGTGGTAATCTCAGACCTGTTTGTCGATCCGAAATCGTTGGCCGATGCTTTTCAGCATTTGCGTTTTCGCAAACACGACGCGGTCGTGTTCCATTTGCTAGAACAATCCGAGATTGATTTTGAGTTCGACCGCCCGATGCGGTTCACCGATTTGGAGGGCGGCGCGCCGCTGCTGGCCGATCCCAGCATCGTCGCAGGCGACTATCGTAAAGCCGTTCGGCAATATCTGGACGATTTGAAGGTCATCATGCGTGACGCGGCAGTGGACTATCAACGTCTAAGTCTCGACCAGCACTACGGCGATGTGCTGGCCAAGTTTTTACTCGAACGAGCACCAAAGAAAAAATAGGAGAACGACAATGCACCCGACGTCACTCATCACCTATTTGCTGCTGATCGCGACTGCGGTTCAGGGATCTTTTGCGATTGCTCAGGAACAAGACAAAAATGACGACGCCGTACCTAAATTGGAAATGCTGATATTGAAAGTACGGGTGCTGGATCCAGATGATCACCCGGTCGAAGGGGCGACCGTAATGCCACGTGGTTTGCGGACGAAGGTGCAGCGTGCAGACTGGTGGGGATGGAGGGCCGATCGCGACGGTGCTGTGCCAGAAATCTTGAGTGACAGTGAGGGAATTGCAGAAGTACCGTATCCAAAGTACGTGATGGAGAAACTGGAGACGGGCACGCTGAACCTAAAAGTCACCCACCCTGATTTTGTCCAGTTTGACGCGGACCGATCTATCGACGCCCCCCCGGCAACAGTCAAGCTAGAACGTGGGTTCCGCATTGCCGTGACGGCAATTGATGCCGACACGGGTCAACGGATCAAGACGAACGTTAATGCGCTCGTCAGCGTTCCAGCGACCGGTAGTTGGGAGCAAAAAAAGGGCGGCATGCTGGTCTCGCCGACGCTTAAGAAAATGGATTGCATTCTGAGAGTGTTACATTTTGAAGAGGGTAAGCCAACCAAGTTCAGCCAACGCATCGAAATCAAACCTGGTGAACGTAGCCGCGTTTTACTGAAAGACGTTGAACTGGCGTTGGGAACACGTGTTGAGGGAAGGATTGACGATGCAGTGCCGCGTCCTATCGGCAACGGGCATGTCGCCGCAAGGGTCGAACGTGACGTTGAATCTGAGAACCGCGCGAGGAATTCGTGGAATTGGTCTGACAAGGCTGAAATCAAAAAGGATGGAACGTTTGTTTTTGAATCCCTACCCAATGATGAGATTCTCCAATTGATCCCCGTGTGTGATGGTTGGGTGCCAGACGAAGCCAACAAGCCTGACGTGCTAAAGTATTTTCCTAACGAAATGCGACAGCTGAATAATGACTGGGCGGCACTGCCGCAGCTAGTGAGAACCGAAGGCAATTCAGTGGAGGCAGTGCTTCCAATGATTCCAGCTAGGTCAGTCGAAGTCACTGTGATGGGCCCCGATAATAAACCGTTGCCAGGTACAATAGTCGCTTGTGCTCCGAATCAGTACTGGTTCGACTGCGGTAGCCAGATCCTTGGATCTGCATTTTCCAGTCGCGACTACATGGTTTCGCCGAAAGACTTCGCCCAGCTATGGATGAAGCAGCGTCGGTACACCGTTGTAACCGACGAAAATGGAATGGCAGTGCTTAAAAATTTACCCGACACGCGTTTGGCGCGAGCGCTGAGTGTAGAACACGATGATTATGAATTGCCAATTAGTGGTCGTCATCGTAACGCGACATTTGAGTTCGCAGAAGACGGTGTCACGGAAGTAACTTTGAAATTGCAAAAGAAAGGTACCGACGTGCTAGATGGCAGCCAAGCTGAGAAGGAACAAAACGATCTGAACACGGCCACCAATGTTGCCGCGTGGATCAAAGATCTTGTTGGAGGCTGGTTCAATTGATCAGCTTTCAGGATTTATGAGATGCGGCCCTCCCCGTCGGTGAGCCTCCGCCACTCCCAAAGGGAAGGTGAAAGCGCCCAGCGCAGAACGAGCCCACACCCCTGATCATCGAACACCGAATACCGAAAACCGAAAACCGAATACCGAACACCGAACACCGAAACCAAAGTGCAATTCCTCAACCCAATCTGGCTACTGGCTCTCCCGCTGGTGTTTTTGCCGATCGTGATTCATCTACTGAATCAACGCCGGCATCGCACCATCGAATGGGGCGCTATGCAATTCCTGCTCTCAGCCCGGCGGATGAGCCGAGGGATGGCAAGGCTTAAACAGTGGTTGATCATGGCAATGAGGATGCTGGTGATCGCCGGTTTGATCTTTGCCATCAGTCGCCCGCTATCTTCCGGCTGGATGGGTTCGATCGGTGGCGGCAAACCGGAAACGGTCATCGTCCTGCTGGATCGATCGGCAAGCATGCAGCATCAGCAATTGGTCACCGGAGAAACCAAACTTTCTACCGGCATCAAAAAAATGGCCGCCACCCTAGAAACTGTCGTCGGTAAAAAACCACTGGTCTTGATCGAAAGCACGCTCAACGTGGCCTCTACCGTCGATACCCCTGCGGGACTGCTAGACCTGCCCAACACGACAATCACTGAATCCCAAGCAGACATCAGCGCGATGATGCAGACCGCGCTGGACTATATAAGTGACAATCAAGCCGGTCGAACGGATATTTGGATCTGCTCGGACGCCGCTAAAAATGACTGGAACGAACAAAGCAGCCGTTGGCAGTCGCTCAATAGTGGCTTCTCGAAACTCGAGGGAGTGCGTTTTCATGTACTGAACTTCCCGCAGCCGCCGGAAGAAAACATGAGTGTTGTCGTCGACGCGGTCAATCGTGTCACCCGCAAAGACAAAACAGAACTGGTGATCGATCTGACCGTGAATCGGTCTGGCGAAGACCACTCACCTGTTACCGTTCCATTAACCTTCACCATCAACGGCCTTAGATCTGTGATGGATTTCTCGATCGACGGTCAGACCAACTCTCTTTTGGGACACCGCATTCCAATCGATGCCGAGCAGTCCGTTGGCTGGGGGAAAGTCGAATTGCCGACAGACCCCAACCGCAGCGACAACAGTTGGTATTTTGCTTTTGCCGATCCTGTCGTACGCAAGACGGTGATCGTCTCCGAAAAAAAAACAACCACGCGTGCCATCAATCTCGCGGCGGCCACAAGTACGCAAAGCGGCGTTGATTTCGAATCTGTCGTACTGACGCCCGACAGTGTCAGCGAGATCAACTGGCAGGAGACGTCGATGCTAGTTTGGCAAGCTCCACTTCCGACGGGAACCGTCGCCAAACAAATCGAACGCTTTGTCGAGTCAGGGCGTACGGCGATTTTCCTACCGCCGGAGCTAACTGATGAAAACCAATTCGCTGGCATCCAGTGGACCGATTGGCAACGCGGTTCTAACAGCCGCGAGCAGCAGGGCGGCGGCACATCGGTCAGTTTCTGGAACAATGACGAAGACCTGCTGGCGCGCACACGTAGCGGCAGTGCATTGCCGGTCAACGATTTGTTGGTGTATCGGCATTGTAAAATCAAAAACAGTCAGCCCGACCTGACACCTGTTTTGGCTAAACTTGGTGAATCCGATCCACTTTTGATTC
This sequence comes from uncultured Pirellulaceae bacterium, assembly GCA_938003615.1. Classification (GTDB taxonomy): domain Bacteria; phylum Planctomycetota; class Planctomycetia; order Pirellulales; family Pirellulaceae; genus Mariniblastus. The sequence goes on from CALKXO010000051.1 coordinate 9,505, forward strand.
GCAGGCGATCCGGATCGGGGGCGATGTATTTCTTGACCACTTGGCCGGTCGCCACCCACTCGAGCCTTGACCGTGAGGGTGTGACGTTGTTTGCAATGATGCATCGCGCGATCGCGCTGAGCGCTGAGTCTCAAGGCGCTGCCCGACAGTTCGACGCGGGAACGTTGCCGGCGCGAGAGGTTGAAACGTTCAGTCGACTGGATGTTGCGCCCGGCGATGAAGAAGACGTCATTGCAAATCTTGCACAAGCGCTTCCGTTTCGCGCTGGTGTTTATGGCGACGATGAACAGCTGATTGCCCTTAACCGACCACTGGCCGAAGATCAAAACGGCGCAGTCCCCGTACAAGAACTAGAGTCATTATTCAAAGGGCTTGATTTCGCACTGATTGATGGTGAGGTCGGCAGCGCACAATCTTTGACCAGTGAAGTTTGGCGATTCTTTGTGGCCTTGATGGCCATCGCGCTATTGGTGGAAGCAATACTGAGCATGCCGAGTAAACCAGAAGCGCAAGTGGAACTGCAACCGGCAACCGCCGGGGCATCGACCACCCAAGAGAAAGGACAGGTGGCCGCATGATTGATTCGCAATGGTTCTCGCTTTCTCCGACGCCTTTTGTCATCGCGTTGAGCATCCTGATCGTGGCGGCGTGTGTCGTTTTAGGATGGATGGCGATTCAACGAAGTGAATTCAAACGCTCCATCATATGGCTGGAGGGACTGCGGTTGTTGATGGTCTCATTGGTGGCATTCGCGCTGCTACAACCCGAATGGTTGCAGAAGTTTTCACCAGAAGAAGATCCCGTTATCGCCGTGCTTTGGGATCAGTCACACAGCATGGATACTGAGGATGTGATTTCGGGCGACGCAGAGCTAACCAATGGTGTTGCTGCCGACGCTGCCCAGGCCATGTCACGTAAGGATTCGATTATGAAGCTGACCAGTGACGCCACTTGGGACACGTTCCGGGAGAAGATGAACGTCGTGGTTGAGCCGTTTTCCTCGACACTAACGGCTCCTCGTGAGGGATCCGATATCAACGCAGTGTTGACCATGGCGATGGAAAAACATTCCAACCTGCGGGCTGTGGTACTGGCATCAGACGGAAGTTGGAACGTAGGGTCGTCTCCAACCGAGGCAGCCACACAGCTGCGCATGAAAGACGTGCCCGTTTACGCTGTCGGCGTTGGCAGCCCCTACGCATTGCCCGACATCGAGGTTGTTTCTCTGGACGCTCCGACCTTTGGCGTGGTCAACAAACCGACGCGCATCCCGTTCTCGATCTCCAGCACGATAGCGCGTGACGTCACGGTCGATATAGCGCTTTCATCAACCGATGGGGAAGATCTATCGGCGCGTTACACCATTCCTGCCAATGGCGTTCTGCAAAAGGCGTTTGT
>CALKXO010000052.1 GCA_938003615.1 uncultured Pirellulaceae bacterium
CGTTGACGATTTGGTCGATATCGTTAGCAAGAACGGTTGTTTATTGCTCAATGTGGGGCCGCGTCCAGATGGAACCATCCCCGAAGAAGACAAGGCCATCCTCGAGGGCATCGGCGCGTGGTTGAAGATCAATGGCGAGTCGATCTATGACACAACGTATTGGAAGACTTTCGGCGAAGGACCAACCGGTGTCTCGACAGGCCATATTGCAGAGAAAAATGACAAACGTTTCACTGCGGAAGACTTGCGGTTCACGTCGAAAGACCAGTCACTGTATGTGACGGGATTGGCGTGGCCGGAGAGCGGAAGCGTCACGATTAAATCCCTAGCGAAAGGATCAGCTCACTACCCTGAAGAGATTGCTTCGGTGGTGATGTTGGGATCAGACGAAAAATTAGAGTGGGCGCGCAAGGCCGATGGTCTCTCGGTCAAATTGCCGAAGGCTCGCCCATCGGAGTACGCCTACGTGTTGAAGGTGCTACCTGCAGCCGGCGACAGCAAAGCTGAGTCCGCCAACGACGGTGCGGCGGTTGGTTCTGGTGCCCCTACCAAGACGGCAGGCACTGGTTTTCCATTCAAGCTGCCTAAAACAAAACCGGCGCGGAAATTGAGCGCCGCGATGGAGCGTAATTATGACGCCTATCCAGCGCCGCGTCCGGAAGACAACGATCTATTTTCGCAGTTCAAATACACCAAACTAAAAGGGTTTGACTACAACGGTGGCGATGGGACCATCTCGCGTCGTGATCCCTCCAAGGTCATCTACGTCAACGGCAAGTACTACGTTTGGTACACCAAGCGTGACACGCCGACGCCGCCCAAGGGAGCTGCCGCGTCGACCGATACTATTCCCTCAAGCGATTGGGATCTTTGCGACATCTGGTACGCGACCAGCGCCGATGGGTTCACTTGGAAAGAAGAAGGCGTCGCAGTTCCGCGTCCGCCCAAGCCAAATGTTGGTTGGCGGTCGGTTTCTACGACAGATATTTTGCAGTGGAAAGGGAAGTACTACCTGTACTACCAGGGTTTTATGGAGGCCAGCGGGAAACGGGGCGACGATTGCCCCGTTGCCGTTTCTTGGGCCGACTCTCCCGATGGACCGTGGACCGCTCACAACAAGATCGTAATTCCCAATGGCGGCAAGGGCGATTGGGATCAGTACTCAATCCATGATCCGTATCCGTTGGTCTACAAAGGAAAGATCTATCTCTATTACAAATCAGATTTTGATGGCGACCCCAATCTGATCCGAATGCATGGCTTGGCGACCGCCGACGATCCACTCGGGCCGTTTACCAAAAGCGAACTTAATCCGGTGCTCAATTCAGGCCATGAGACAACGTTGTTCCCTTACAAGAAGGGCATCGCAGCGCTAGTGATTCGCGACGGCAACGAGCATAATACGATTCAGTTCGCCGAAGACGGAGTCAATTTTGAAATTGCATCGATCACAGGTCTGATGCCCAACGCGGGTGGCCCGTTTATAGCCGACGCTTTCACTGATACCAAAGACGGACGTGGCATTACGTGGGGGATTTCTCACTTCACCAATGCTACCGGCAAGTGGAAACAGAACCATGCCATTCTCGCTCGGTTCGATTGTGACCTGAGCCAAGACGTGAACGATCCCGTGATGAAGCGGCACAACATTTATCATCGTCCTGAAGTATATTTTCGTCAGGGCTTAAACGGGAAGCAACGTGCCGCCGCGATTGCGGCAACGGAAAAAGTAGCGGTAGCGTCTCTACCGCCCGAGATCGCTCCGTCACAAGCCTATTGGTACCATCGATATAAGAGTCAGGAAAACGTCCCCAATCCATCGGAACAGAAGTTGAACACTGATGCGGAACCTGATGTCACTGAAGGGTTTACGAATCTGTTCAATGGACGCGACCTTGAAGGGTGGAGGGCATACGGCGGTACGTGCAAATTTGAAGTTGTGGATGGCGCGATCAAGGGTACCTGTGTGCGGGGATCGAAAAGTACCTATCTGTGTACAGAGCGCAGTGATTTTAAGGATTTTGTTTTCACATGCGACATTAAATGGCTGGTCGATGGCAACACTGGAGTGATGTTCCGAGCCAAGACACGTCCAACGGATAAAAAGAAACCTGACTCCGATTTGAATCGTACGGTGTTTGGTCCTCAAGCTGAGATGGAGGGATTTGCCAAAGGCCGTTTTTGGTCAGGCGGCATTTATGGGCAGAGCTGCGGCGGTTACTTTTACCCGTTGTGGTTAAAAGATCACGTGCCAACACGGACTGCGCTCAAGCAAGATGACTGGAACCGAGTGACGGTTTCTGCCAAGGGCAACGAAGTGAAGACGTGGGTCAACGGTGTGCCGATGGGTAATTGGACCGATAATGGATCTTACCCTGATGGTTTCTTCGGCCTGCAGATTCACTCAGGCTCCAAAGGCACTGTTCTATTCAAGAACATCCGGGTGAAGGAGTAGTTGGTAGAGTTGGGTAGGCTTCTAGCCTGTCACTTGCCCAATTGCTACGCAACAGCATGTGACAGGCAGGAAACGCTGGAAGCCTAACGTACGGCGGTTACTACTCGTAGATCGGAAAAAATGTATTAAACGCCGCTTCGGCGAACTGGCCGGGATCGTTGAACCTTCGATTCAAATTCAACGCAGAAATGTTTTGCATCTGTTCTTCGGTCAATTCGAAATCAAAGATCGCAAGATTCTCTTTCAAACGCTCGACGCGCGAGGTTTTTGGCACGATCGATGTTCCGCGTTGAACACCCCATCGCAGCACAACCTGTCCCGGCGTCTTACCGGTCTCCGCCGCAATCTCTTGAACGATCGGTTGCCGCAAAACGGATTCATTTGCCTCGGCCATGTTCAAGCTGTAGTACGACTCGGCTCCAAGCGGAGAAAACGCAGTGACGGCGATGTCTTCATCTCCGCAAAAGCGGATCAGATTTTCCTGCGTCAGTTGCGGATGTGACTCGATCTGTAAAACGGAGGGACGGATTTTGGCTGATGTAAGTAGCTCGCGTAACAACTGGCAGTTAAAATTGCAGATGCCAATGTTTTTCACTAAACCCGATTCGACCAGCTTTTCCATCGCCTCCCACGTTTCGCGGATGGACACTGGAACGTACTCGATTTTCGGGGTGGCCGAATCGGGATCATAGAACCACTCCGGCGGATACCGATCTTCAAACGGAACGAACTTCGTTGCGATCGGGAAGTGGATAAGGTACAAGTCGAGGTAATCCAGCCCGAGATCACGGAGCGTTTTCTCGCATGCGGGCTGAACGTGTTCGGCGGCGTGGTAGGTGTTCCAAAGCTTGGAAGTGATCCAAAGGTCCTCGCGCTGACACTTGCCACTTTCGAGAACCGATTTAAGCCCTTGGCCGACTTCCAGTTCATTTCCATAGTCGCAAGCACAGTCAAAATGTCTGTAGCCGACTTCGACGGCGCTTTCAACAAGTCCCGCGGCGTGGGGCCGGTCGACTTTCCACATCCCCAGTCCAACAGCTGGGATTTTCGCACCGTTGGAAAGTTTAAGTGTCGGAACCATGGAAATTTCTGCTTTCAAAAAATGGGGCGATGGGCGTACGACTTAGGGCGTAGGCCAATGCGAAGTTTAAAGATTTTTGTCCGAGTTTGGAACGGCCCGGTTGGTCTCTTATCAAAAGAAGTTATGTTGAACGAGTTATGTGGGAACCCTGTTTAACGGCAACGGATCAACGTCAATCATGTCAAATAGTCTTCTTGCTAAACCGGCTCTCCCATTTGTGCTTTTCGACACCGAGGGGAAACAGCACGAACTGGATGATGACACAGGTCACTGGTTGCTGCTGGTTTTTCACCGGCATCTTGGCTGACCGCCGTGCCGCGCGCATGTGACGCAGTTGCGTCAACAGAACGAAGATCTGGAACAACTGGATGTGCGAGTCAAGATTGTTACGTTTGACAGTAAGGCACTAGTGCTGCCACCCTTAAGTTCCGTCCTGTTTGCACATGGCTGTTGACATCTTTCGAAATGGCCACATTTGCCTCCATGTTTTTGGCTGTTCGACTGATTCTTTTTCGGTTGGTCGTCCGGTGTAGGTCCACTTCATTGGCTTGGCGATTCGGTCGTTGAAATAAGTCGTGAAGCGGGTCAATTTGTTCATCAGGTCCTGCTTGGAGGTGAAGCTTCCACCTCGCATGACGCGCCGTTTGATCATGCCAAACACCGCTTCGATTTGATTGAGCCAAGAACTATGCTTGGGGATATAGACAAAGCGGATTTTGTGCGAATGATCCGACAAGAATGCACGGCGACTGGCCATGTTCTTGAGGATGCCATGCTTCCCGGCTTGGCCGAGTTTTCGTGACGAGATCCCCAACGCCTTGGCAATCATGCGAACTAGGGGTTCTCCGCAGTGCGTATTGAGGTTGTCGACGACAAACACCCAACCACTGGCCAGAACTGTCTTGATCAAACGCTCAACATGACGAGCGAAGTCTTTGTTGTTTCGAGTTTCTTCGATCGTGGGCAGCAAGAACCGTCCCTCGACAACATCCCAGTTGCCGGTCAAGCAAACGGTGCCGTGACGAGTGTATTGGCATTCTTCTTTTCCACACTGCCCGGGCGCTGGTCGTTTCCCGGGAGCACGTTTTTCATTGGCCTGGAGGCTCGTCATCTCGTCGATGCAAACGGTACGAATGTTTTGCTCAAATAGCAGCCGTGGTGCATCTAGATACGTTTTGCAGACTTCATCAGCCTGGAGTTGGAACAGCGCTTGGTCTTTTTCAGTTGTGAAGCACCAGCCTTTGTTCTTATGTGGCTGGAGTTGAACATTACTGAGAAACCGTTGAACCTGTGAAGCAGAGACCGAAGGAACGATTTCCCGCTTCACCGATTCATCCACCAACTCTTCGATGGTCCAGGAAGTCACTGGTCGATCAGAGGCTTCGGGGGCTTCGCACGCAATCGAAATGATCGAGGCGACTTGGCTTGGCAAGAATTTTTTTGGGCGACCGCTTCGTGGCGCATCACGGAGGCAGTCAACGACTTGTCGCAAGAGAGCCGCTTTGACTCCTTTGCTTTGAACGTATTGGAGTGCATCGAGGGACTCGCTAAACCGTCTTACCCAACGTCCGACGGCTTTGGCGGATAGTCCCACCCTCGATGAGATCTCGACAAACGAATACTTTTGGTAAGCCAATAGCACGCAATTGGCCCGCTGGAGGACTGCGGTGCCATAGAGCCGACTACGAACGATCTTATTCAATATTGTGACGATTGCCGACGGCAAATTGAATGCTAGACTGGTCACTGCTCATCCTTGGTTTGGTGTGTGAGGTAAGAGTCCTCATCAGACCTTGGATGGGCATTTCAATCACTTTCAAATAGGCAGTACTGAGGGTCGGGGCAGGACAAAATTTAAGGGTGGCAGCACTAGTGCCAAAACGGCAAACCCCCAAAACAAGCTCAGACAAAACAAGCGCTGCCAAAACAAGCGCTGACAAACCACTACAACGAGATTTACCTCCTCTGCTTACGGCGTTGCAGTCAATCGTTGCTAAGGAAAACCCTTACGCCGCGCGACAGCGCAGCGAATCGAGCGGGCTGACTAC
>CALKXO010000053.1 GCA_938003615.1 uncultured Pirellulaceae bacterium
TGCGCTGGACCGACGGAAATTACCTGTTTGACAGCCCAAAGCCCGACCTTCCCCTGTCGCCATCAAAAAACTCATCCAAAATTGGACCTTCCGGCAAACCGAAACTAGGTCAAGATAGGTTTACCGACAGACACTAGCTAGGAAAACTTGCATGTGGCGATTTTGGATTGATGTTGGCGGAACGTTTACAGATACGTTGGCCGTTTCGCCCGATGGTCGTCGACTTCATTCGAAAGTTCTCAGCAGCGCACTGACCAAAGGACGGATTGTCGAAATCGAATCCCCCACCGCGATGGTTTCGGATAGTTTTGAAGATGCAGACGAAGGATTCTGGAATGGAGTCGACTTGCGTTTGGTTGACGCAGGGGGCGCGACGCTTTCCTTGCATACGGTGGATTCGTTTTCACTGTCGGGCGCTCAGCAAAAATTCGCTATTTCGCCACCGATTGATCCCGACGACGCAGCATTAGCTCGAGGAATCGAGTTGGATGCCGGCGTGCACGCGCCTATCGTTGCCATTCGCCGTCTAATCGGAGTTCCATTTACTCGTTCCCTGCCGGATTGTGATATTCGACTGGGCACCACACGCGGTACCAACGCGCTGCTGACTCGTACGGGTGCCAAGGTCGGTCTAGTGACATCGCTTGGGTTTGCGGATTTGCTGAACATCGGTGATCAGTCGCGTCCAGACCTCTTTGCGCTGGCGATTGAAAAGCCTGCGCCGCTGTACTTCAGTTCGGCGGAGATTGAGGAACGTATCTTAGCCGACGGGACGATTGACCAAGCACTGGACGAAGAAAATGTAACAACTGTATTATCGCGGATGAAATCGGCAGGCGTCACATCAGTCGCCGTCTGCCTCATGCACAGTTTCCGATACCCAGAACATGAGCAGCGCGTTGGAGCAATTGCTGCGGCGATCGGGTTCGAGGAAATTCGTCTTTCGCATCAAGTGGCTCCATTGATCAAAATTGTTCCAAGAGCGGAAACTACCGTCTTGGATGCCTATCTTAACCCAGTCATTGGCCAGTATCTCGACGAGATCACAGATCATCTGTCCAAGGACTCGCAACTGCGGATGATGACGTCTTCGGGAGGGTTGGTAGCGCGTGAAAATTTCTCGGGGAAGGACTCTGTATTGTCAGGGCCTGCCGGCGGCGTTGTTGGTGCGGCACGAATTGGTATGCAAGCTGGATTCGAAAAAGTCATTGGCTTTGACATGGGAGGGACCAGTACTGACGTTTCGCGCTTCGACGGGGTGGATGGCGAATTTGAAATTGAATTCGAAAGTCGCAAGGCGGGTGTGCGGATCATGACTCCCATGTTGGCGATTGAGACTGTGGCTGCCGGCGGCGGTTCGGTGTGTTGGTTCGACGGAGTGCGTCTGCGCGTCGGTCCACTGAGTGCCGGTTCTGATCCGGGCCCTGCGTGCTACGGGAGTGGTGGTGCGCTGACAGTCACTGATATGAATCTGTTTTTGGGACGCATCCAAACGGATCTATTTCCCTTCGCGCTAGATGCCAATGCGGTCAAGACCAAGCTCGAACTACTACGTTCTGAATTATTGGAGTCAGGATTTGACTACACACCGGAAAGACTAGCGATCGGATTTTTGGAAATTGCCAATCACAACATGGCGTCGGCCATTGAGAGCGTGTCGGTTGGCAAAGGATACGATCCGAAAGAGTATGCGCTGATGTCATTTGGCGGCGCCGGTGCACAACACTGTTGCGCGGTTGCTGATCTGCTGGGGATGACACGGATCGTCGATCACCCGCAAAGCGCGATTTTAAGCGCGGTTGGAATCAGCATGGCGGACCTGAACGCTCATGCGGTGAAAAGTATCCTACAGCCAACCGAACTCGTCACTCAAGAGAACCTGCAAGCGATCTTCATTGCCTTGAAAGAAGAGGCGATTGAGAGACTTGTCCATCACGAGGCCGCCACGCGCGCGAGGGTCGTTGCAAAGAAGAGACTGGAGCTACGCTACCAAGGCATGGATGGAACCCTCGTTGTCGACAGCCCCGATATTGCCAAAGCCGTCGAATTATTCGAGGTAAAACATTTGCAGTTCTATGGGTACACGCAAGACCGTCCAATTGAGATTGTTGCCGCGCGAGTGCAGGCCGTCATCGAAGGTGAACGCCCTGAAAAGTTTGCATGGCCTAATCCTGTCACCCTTTCACCGGGAGAGTCGGAGGCTCACCAACGGGGAGGGCCGAATTACCAAAGGTCTCAACTATCGCTTGGAGACCTAATCACTGGCCCGGCCTCTATCGCCGATTCTTTCTCGACCACCACCATCATCGACGACGGTTGGCAGGCCCTTGTTGGTCCAGAGTCGACACTGAAGATCCAAAGAGTTACAACGCCCATTTTCGACCGCTCAACAGAAGCATCTCCGAATCGCGCCGACCCAATCGAACTCGAAATTTTCAATCGGCGTTTCTCCTCAATCGCCGCACAGATGGGCTTATGCCTGCAGAAAACGTCCGTCAGCGTCAACGTTAAGGAGCGGCTCGATTTCAGCTGCGCTATTTTTACCTCGACTGGCGACTTGGTTGTCAACGCGCCACACATACCTGTACACCTTGGGGCGATGAGCGAAACCGTACGCGCGATCATTCGGCTTAATCCGTCGGTTGGCGCCGGCGACGTGTTTATCACTAACGATCCGTACGGTGGGGGATCTCACTTACCTGATGTGACAGTCGTTTCTCCAGTCTACATCGATGGCAGCGGACCCATTTTCTGGGTTGCCAGTCGTTCTCACCATGCGGAGATCGGTGGCAAAACACCCGGTTCAATGCCGCCAGATGCGACTTGCTTGGCCGAGGAAGGAGTGCTGATCTCAAATTTGAAATTGGTGGATCGTGGAGTACCTCAGTTTGAGCGACTGAGAGAAATTCTCACCGGTGCCCCTTATCCATCGCGCGACTCGGATGAAAATCTGGCCGACGTGCGGGCGCAGATTGCCGCCAACCAGTCTGGCAGTCGGGGCTTGGAAAAACTAGTGGACCAACACGGTCAATCAAAGGTTGAATCCTACATGGGTTTCATTCAGGACGCGGTTGATTCACAAGTTCGCAAGGCGATTGGGAAACTGCCCGACGGTGTACATCACTTTCGCGATGCGTTAGACAACGGAGCAACCATTTGCGTCTCCGTTACCGTGAGAGGCGAACAGGTTGAGATTGATTTTGCGGGTACTGATAGTGTGCTATCGGGCAACCAGAATGCCAACTCGGCAATCGTCAATTCAGCGGTGATGTACGTCCTACGCTTGCTAATCGATTCGGACATTCCGCTGAACGAGGGCGTGATGAAGCCTGTCACCGTCCGCATTCCGCGCGATTGTTTTCTTAATCCTATGCCCGGTGATAGTCCGGAAACGAGTCCGGCGATCGTCGGCGGCAATGTCGAGACATCACAGCGCGTGGTGGACGTGTTGTTTGGAGCACTTGGAATTGCGGCCGCCAGTCAGGGTACGATGAACAATTGGCTGATGGGCGATGAGTCGTTCGGATATTACGAGACGATCGGCGGCGGATCTGGAGCAACGTCGTTAGGCGACGGTGCTGACGCAGTTCATGTTCACATGACCAATACCCGATTAACGGATCCAGAGATTTTGGAGACGCGCTACCCGGTGGTCCTCCGTGAGTTTTCGATTCGAACCGGTAGTGGTGGAGCGGGACGAAAGCGCGGCGGTGACGGAATGGTCCGGGCGATTGAGTTTTTGAAACCGCTCGATGTGTCTCTGCTGACTAACCGCAGAAGCAGCGCCCCTTATGGACTGGCCGGTGGTGATCCGGGAGCCGCGGGGAAGAATGTGCTGATCCGCAAGTCTGGAAAAGAGATCACCTTGGAAAGCAAGGCTCAACTAAAAGTCGAAGCCGGCGATGTGCTTAGGATCGAAACGCCCGGCGGTGGAGGGTATGGCTAGCAGATTTCTTTCGCCGAAACAGAGGACTGCGGGTTGCCGATTTGGTACACGTCATCGTTGAAAAAGGCTACCAGCAACTTGCCGGGTCGGTACCATTTGAGGCGACTTTCAGTTTAGAGTTGACGCGGGGTACAATACTCCGGCGACGATCAATCTCAGCGATCTTGCTTTTTTTGCTCTCTTCCAACCAAAGCTCAATATGTCTTGGCTATTCTCATTGCGCTCAAAGCTATTCTGGACGACCGCAGCGCTTATTTGCATCATGGGTCATTTTTCGCAGTGCTCACAGGGACAGTCGGTTTCGAGAGATACCGTCACAATCGATTCGACCAAGTCAAATGCTGAAAAATTTATGCGGCAAATAGGAGGCGTGGTCAGCACTGATCAACGCAAACGTGTGGTCGCACTCCAGTTTCCAGAAAACACCGTTCTTCCGCAAAACGTATGGCAACACCTTGCTCAGCTTACAGACCTGCAAGAATTAGATCTTGGAGCAATGCACGCTAGCAACGATGACGTGAAAGCAATCGGAAACCTAATTGAGCTTCGTAATCTGAACCTCTTTGGAAATCCGCTAGACTCGGTGTGCCTGACCTATTTGGAAGGATTGCAAAAACTGGAGACGCTCTACCTTTACCGTACATTCGTTGACGATGAATGTCTGAAGTCAATTTGCCAATTCAAAAACCTCAAGCGACTCAACATGTTTGACACGTTTCTGACCGACAAAGGTCTGGATGCACTTGGAACGTGTAAGCAACTCGATCAGTTGTGCATCGGAAATTCGAAGGCGGGTAATTTTCCGGAGTCTTTTTTTTCACAGGCCGCAATCGATCGTCTGAAGGCTGCATTACCGAATACTCGGATCGTCTACTGGGGGGCTAAAAAGCAGCTTGATCTTCCTGAGGTAATTGGGACAGTTACAATCCCGGTAAAAGCAAGACGAAAGCAGGCTGAGCTGACTTTGCCCGAAATTCCCCCGTCATCCAATCTGTCAAAACGCACTGTTGGCGATGATTGGCCTTGTTTTCTGGGAGCCGCTGGTGATGGGAAGTCTGCTGAAACTAAAATCAACACGAGGTGGACCGTCAAACCACCACGTTTAGTATGGCATCGAAAAATTGGAACAGGGTATGCCGCGCCCTCGATCTCTAACGGACGGTTGATGCTTTACCATCGGGTGCGCGGGAAAAAGAAACCTTTCGAGGAAAGGTTAAGCTGTTTCGAAAGCGACACTGGTGCGGTACTGTGGGAAGTAAATTTTCCCACGGAGTATTCGGACCTCAACGGATATGGAGACGGGCCAAGAAGTACGCCAGTGATCGACGGCGACCGCACGTTTTTGCTCAGCCCCGAGGGCGTTCTGCGTTGTCTTCAAACGGTCAACGGTAGTCCCGTTTGGGAAGTTGATTTGAACGAGGCTTTTGATCTAGATTTGATTAGCTACGGTGTTGGCACCACGCCGGTGGTTTATAAAAATCTGATTCTGGTGATCGCTGGAGGAAAAGAGTTGGAGAACCGGCCAGCAAAAGTGATCGCCTTGGACAAGCGCACGGGAGTTTTCAAATACGGCGTCGGGCAGGGCGCTGCCAGCTATGCGACCCCAGTGATCTCAGCGTGGGGAGGGCGCTGGTGGTGTTTTGCCTTCGCGCGAGACGGACTGATGGTCTTTGATCCTGACACCGGAAAAGAGGACTTTGAATTTCCGTGGAAGTCCAATATCGCCGGTGGTGTCAATGCAACCAGTCCGGTCGTCGATGGCAACCGCGTGTTTATCTCCGAAGCTTACGGGCGCGGCAGTGCGTTGCTCGGTTTTGATGAATCGGGCGTTAAGCCCATTTGGCGCGATGAACGTCGTCAACGCAGTAAATCAATGGAGATGCATTGGTCCACACCAGTGCTTCATGAGAAGTTTTTGTACGGTTGTAGCGGGCGGCATTCCGTCAGCGGCGTTTTGAAATGTGTTGCGTTCGATACAGGCAAGACGGTCTGGCAACATAAGATGCGTGATCGAACATCGGTAACGTTCGTTGCCGGCCATTTGTTAAATCTTGGCGAAAACGGAGATTTGACGTTAGTGGAGGCGTCTCCTGATGGCTACCAAGAAGCCGGACGTCTTGATTCAAAGAATACTTCTATTGTTCCTTCGTATCCTGCTTGGACCGCGCCGGTGGTTGCCCGGGGAATGATGTACCTGCGTGGGAAACAAGAGATCATTTGCTATGATCTCTCAGATGATCAGTAGGTTCCTCTCTCCGAGAGGGCCACGCTTCTCGGAGAGGTTGTGAATTTTTGAGACATTGCTTTTGTAAGGATCGATCGCGCAGTTCGTAGTACCGGCTTTAGCCGGAATTTGACAGGATACCCCGATTCCATTCCGCCTAAAGGCGGTACTACAAACATCCTAGCGAAAAATTCACAGCCTCGGAGAGCAGCGGCTACTAAAGAGGTGCAGGGCACAGATACTAAGTAAGCTGTTCGCCGCGCGCCATCACGACGCTGCCGGTACGGACGGTTTCGATGATCTCGAATTGAGAGAGCATGGTTTCCGCGGCATCGACTTTCGCCGGATCGCCTTGAATCAGTGCAATCATTGATGTTGGAGTTAGGTCAACCGTCTTGCCACCGAAATGCTCGATCACATGTAGCGCCTCGGTGCGGTCTTCTTTCTTGGCAATGAATTTGATCAATGCCAATTCTTTGATGACCGAGTCTTCCGGAGTGTGCTCGTAAACGTGAATCACGTCGATCAATTTGTCGACCTGTTTGTTGATTTGGTCAAGACCTTCAGGATCACCGGTGATTCCGATCGTCATGCGTGCGTACTCGTCGTCACGGCCTTCGGACACGACGAGTGAGTCGATGTTGAATGCACGGCGGGCAAAGACTTGGCAGATTCGCATCAACATGCCCGGCTTGTTCTTGGCAAGCACTGACAAGGTGTGGGAATTAGCGCGGGTGCTACGTGGAACAGGAGTGTCTGTCGTGACGATGTTTTTGATCATAGAACTAGTCGTGTGTTAAGGGGCGTGCATGAGGCGCGCTTGTGATTGAGAAATGAGTTAGCCAGTCTCCGGCGATATCCGGCGACAACGTGGAACAACGGTGTTCTATGTCGAACCGATTGGCTTGGCCATTTTCTCCTTTGGTGGCTCAAGAATCATGTCTTCGAGTGCTGCACCGGCGGGGATCATTGGGAACACGTTATCCGTTTTGACGCATTCTGCGTGGATCAGAATCGGCCCATCGTTGTAGGCAAGGGCCTCCTCAATCTTGCGACTCACATCCGCAGGACGTTTCATATAAACACTTGGGATGTCGTAGGCAGCGGCCAGTTTGCAGAAGTCTGGATTGCCAACAAGATCCACACCTGAAGTGCGATCTTCGTAGAACAGTTCCTGCCATTGGCGAACCATACCCAAGTAATGATTGTTCAGAACGACAATCTTGATCGGTAGTTTGTGAATCGCAGCGGTCGAAAGCTCGAACGCCGTCATCTGGAAACCACCATCACCTGAGATCGAAATCACAGTTTTGTCCGGGCAACCCAATGCTGCACCGATTGCCGCAGGGAATCCGTATCCCATCGTGCCGGCTCCACCGGATGATAACCAGTGATAGGATTCGTCGTTCTTGTAGAACTGTGCCGCCCACATTTGATG
>CALKXO010000054.1 GCA_938003615.1 uncultured Pirellulaceae bacterium
TAAGCCCCGCCATGCACATCAGGCCTTCCACCTTCACCGCCGAAAGACTTTGGCAGTGATCTAGCAAGCCAGACAGGCCATCGGGTTCGATGCCGTGCTTGGCCGATTCCCCAGAGACATTGACCTCCAGCAGAACACGCGTTGTGAGTCCCTGCGCCACCGAGTGTTTCTCAATCGCGTCGATCAAACGTTCCGAGTCAACTGAGTGGATTAAAGCGGCCTGACCGACAACCTTTTTAACTTTGTTGGTTTGCAGATGTCCGATCAAATGCCAATCGATAGAACGACCTGAGAGCACCGCAAATTTCTCATCGAGGACTTGAGGACGATTCTCGCCAAGCACCTGGGCTCCGGCGTCCACCAACAACGAGGTAACCTCGGCATCGACGTACTTGGTCACCGCGACCAGTTTCACCGAATCAGGATCCCTAGCGGCAGCTGTCGACGCGGCCGCGATTCGCGCTTGCACCGCCGCTAGATTTTGGCGGAAGATCTCAGTTTTCTGTTCGTTATTCAACTTGCAACAACTCCGTCATCGATCGATCTTTCTCAAGCCGCCCTAAAAACAGTTCCGTATTTACGTTTTGCCCAAAGAACGTTCGATTGCTGACCTCGCCCAACGCTCGATACATCACAAACTGTTTCTTTCCTACCTGCACACGATACGCGACGGCAACATCGGCAGGCACAATTTCTAGTCTTTCGGCAACGGTCAACTGTCGCCACGTGCGTGGGCGTTTGCTGCGACGGGGACTCAAATCCAAAAACAGCGGAACATACATCGCATGCCCAGTGCCCGATTGAGCCAATGTAAAACTGGAATCTTCAAGTTCAAGCTTCCCCGCACCAGCGGACCCCGTCGGCCGTTCGGTCTTCCATTCTTTTAGCGCTGGCGGAATGACCAGCGCGCGAATTTTCTCCCCGTCGTACAGATAGCCCTCGTTCGTTTCCGATTCGGCGATCGTTGATATTCCGTCCGCCAGCGGCCAGCAACAGCGATAATCAAACTCGCAAACCTTATCCTCGGCCTGTTCTTCAACCGGCGGCAGAATCACATCACCAATCCATGCGAACTTGTCTTCCATCGATAGGATCACATGTCGCTGTAGTTTCACGCCGCCAGTCATCGTCCATTGCACCTCGGCAAACGCAACTTGGTCATCGCACAGCGACACCAGCAATTCCGGTTCGCCTTCAACCGCCAGCAGCTGTCCTGAGACTGAAACTTTAGGAAAACACGCGCCCAGAATCAGAGACTTTTTCTTGCCGACCTCAAATGAAAAACCGGAAGCGTCATACATTGCGCTAATCTTGCAGGCGTTCCGCTCCCAGCCATCATGGAACAGAAAGTTACCTCCCCAAGCGGAAACCGAATTCAGTGATCGGTCAAGCGTGACTCGGTTAGGCCGGGGCTTCACGGGACGTTTACCGGTCCGTTCCAAAATGAGTTGGTCGGTCATATCGGTTGACAGCTCAAGCATCGCGGACAGCATTTCATCTGACAGTGGTTTCTTCGTTGCGTTGTTCATCAACGTCCCGTCACCACGCAACAGTCTCATTAACTGCCGCGGCACCCCACTGATCGCCTCATGGATATCCTGCCGTGGGGCATCGTCTGCGTTTGGCTCTCGACAGACAGCAATCAATCGCAGACTGCGGCACCACGAGGCACAAAGCAATGCGAAGTCGTGCATGACATCGTTGGACGGCCATCCATCAGTATCGAGTGTCCCATCAACGATCCCCTGCAGCGACTCGACCGCGACATCGACGACGGCAGCAGTGTCCAAAACGGAATCTAACAAACTTGCCATCGTCAGAGGTAGTTCGACTAATAACCACTGCTGGTTGAGAAAATCTAATGGGGCACTGCCACTAGAGACAATTTTCTTCCTTAACAAATCAATCCATTGATTTAGCCTGTCGCCAGCACCGGCTTCGTCGAGCCGGGAAGCACAATGGATGGCAACCATTGGGTGTTTGGCGGGTAGCAACTGGCTAACAGGGCGGTCCCCATTTTCGATTTGCACCAGCAGATCTTCATCGTCGACCATCCACGCCAGCATTGGATCGGCCCCGCCCAACAGTCGGCGATAGCGCGTCGCATTGCTGCTGATCTGATCGATCGCATCGGGCGGAACTGGAACATTGTCCAAATTCGCCAACGCCTGCTCGAGCAGGGCCGTCGTGTTGGGACAGGGTTGGCTCACCGTAGCTGACAAATTGATGACTTCCATGAATAAAAAAACTCTCGCCAGAACCATTCTGGCAAGTTGCTTACGCATCTCTTAAGTGCGAAATGATACCACCGGCCATCGACGTCGAAAGGCCCAAGAGCGCTACCCAGGTTGAAATGTTAGATTCGTGCTCCAATAATCGATTAAGCCACCCTCACATGAAACTTTTTAGACCAGCCACTCTCAGGACTTTTGCACTATGGCATCATGCACTACCGCATCATTGACCGGATACCCACTATCGCTCATGCGTTTCGCAATATTGATCACTACGATCTCTATGGCTGTGCAAATGGCTTGCTCTCCCGCGCAGGCTCAGCAGTCTCCGCCAACCAAAGTAGTTGAATCGCCGGGCAACGCAGTTGAATCGCCGGGCAACGCAGTTGAAGCGTCGGCAAACGATGAGAACATCGATTTTGAGGATGCGCCTCATCTGGACAACCGGCAAACCGTGACCATCGAAGCCAAATGGAAACGGTTAGGCAAGAATCAGATTTGGATCAATCACGAAGACAAACAAGTTATGGTGCGCGGTCGGATTTGCCTTCAGGAGGGGCCGTTGGAAATGTTCGCTTGCCCCGGCACGACCAAAGCTCATGAATCGGTTATCGCAAGCGAGGCCAAAGCGTCTGAGATTCACGCCAGCTTCGAGGCGCTCGGCTTTCCGCCAGGCAAGCCCGTTCAGTGGGATCCCAAGTACACACCCGCCGAGGGACCATTGGTAAAAATCCTCGTCGGCTGGCAGGAAGGCGACAAATTTGTGCAGGTCAACGCGCGCGAGATGGTCAAAGTTTCTGGAACCGACAAACCGATGGAGAAGGACTGGGTTTTTGGAGGCAGTCAAATCTACACTGACAATGTCTCCGGCGAAAAAATCTATTATGCAGATTCGGGCGAGATGGTTTGTTTGTCAAATTTTTCAACCGCGATGTTGGATGTGCAAATCGAAAGCAGCGACTCTGCGGACGGCCTGTTGTTTGAGGCCAACAAGGAAAAGATCCCACCACCCAACACGAAGGTCTACATGATCTTTATCCCTCGCAAATCAAATGTAAATCCTCGGACCAAAGCCGAAGCGAACACCAAAGCGCAGCCTGCTGAGTTCTCGTCCGAAGAGGCGAAAGACGCGAAAGCAAAATCTGACGAATCACTCGCCAAGTGAACCTTTTGGTCGATTATGTGACCTTCCTTCACGTAGTTCTCTGGGACATAATGTGTCCTTGAAACGCCCCCAAACATTCTCAAGGTTCCGCCTAAGTGCACGATCGCCAGAAAACAGAAAAAGTAAAGGAAGAAGTCGCCATTCTGGTGCGAGTGTTGTTACCCGATTCGCGGGTCGATCTGGATCCGCTGAAAGAACTCCAAGGGCTCGCCGAAACTGCCGGGGCACTTGTCGTTTCGGGGATGATACAAAATCGCCCTCGACCGGACACCACGACCTACATGGGCAAGGGCAAGGTTGCCGAGCTAAAGGAGTTGGTTGAGTTTCACGCGGCCGACGTGATCGTTTTTGACAACGACCTTTCTCCGGCTCAAACCCGTAACCTCGAAGTTGAACTTGGCGTAAAAGTCATTGACCGCACCGAATTGATTCTGGATATCTTCGCCACCCACGCTCAGACCTACGAATCTCGTCTGGCCGTGGAGTTAGCTCAACTGGAATATGCGTTGCCCCGCCTGAAACGCATGTGGACTCACCTTAGCCGACTCAAAATGGGTGTCGGTATGCGTGGTCCGGGTGAAAAGCAGTTGGAGACCGACCGTCGGCTGGTTGAGAAACGCATCCACGATCTAAAAAGGGAACTGGAGAAAGTCGAAAAACGCAAGGAACGCCAAGTTGGCTCGCGCAAGGAAACGATGACGGTTTCGCTTGTGGGTTATACCAATGCTGGCAAGAGCACGTTGATGAACGGTCTGACCGACGCGAAAGTGCTTGCCGAAGACATGCTGTTCGCCACATTAGACACGCGCACCCGCCGCTGGCACTTGCCCAAGTGGGGACCGGTTCTTTTAAGCGACACCGTTGGATTCATCCGCGACCTGCCTCATAGTTTGATCGCAAGTTTCAAAGCGACGCTCGAGGAGACACGGCAAGCCGATTTGTTGCTGCATGTGGCGGATGCCAGCAACCCCAGCGTGATCGACCAGATCGCATCGGTATATGAAGTGTTAAAGGAAATTGGCATCGAGGAGAAAGATGCCTTGTTGGTTTTGAACAAGACAGACCAAATCGAAAACTCTTCGCAGTTAGCAGCTCTGAAAAACCGGTACCCAAACGCGGTTTGCATCAGCGCCAAATCAAAGACAGGTTTTGAAGATCTTCACCGCGTCGTCAGCGATGCGTTATCACGACATTTCCGAGATGTGGACATCGTGACCAACGTGGGAAATGGAAAGCTGTTGGCCTACTTGGCCGCGCGCGGCGAGGTTATTTCCACTCAGTACAGTGAAGATCAGGTCAAAGTCCATTGCCGCATCCCACAGAAATACCTTGGCAAAATCGACATGAAAAATGTTGAGATCACCCCCCGTCATTCACCGGACAGCGACGATGAAAACGGTGACAGGGCAGGGGATGACAGGGCAGGGGATGGGGAAGAAGGCCACGAAACGATCGCGGCCGAACCTGCCCAATAGGAACTCGCCCGCTAAGAACCTACTCAATGGGAACTTAGCCCTGTGCTGAGGTCGAGACCAAATTACTGGCCAAAGTATCCCCACACGAGAAATTTGGGTTGGGTCATGTTTTCAGGTTTCGTCTCCAACAAACGAAACGCAAAGCCGATTGGAGCGGGGCCCATATCGCGTTGACGAAAGTTGTAGGTTGCCGTTCCCCAACGCGCACCGAGGGCGACCA
>CALKXO010000055.1 GCA_938003615.1 uncultured Pirellulaceae bacterium
TAATGAAAACCGCTACTGCGTCAAACGCCGCAGTGGCATTTATTCACAATATTCCGGCATTTTCTTCCGGCATTTTCATCGTAAAAAAGAACAGCTCACTCCTTCGCATGAAGAAGTGAGCTGCCGATTTTTCAGTGGAGACGAGGGGGCTCGAACCCCTAACCCCTGCCTTGCAAAGGCAGTGCTCTCCCAATTGAGCTACGTCCCCGTGGGTTACTGAATGTCTGCATAGCATATCGGCTAAAACGACGATCGGGTTGGCAAAATCAGGGCAAAATGTCCGGATTGTGTTTTCCCGGCTGAAAAGCCAGCATCCTATGTAAACAGTGGTCGTGCCAAGATTCGAACTTGGGACCTCGTCGTTATCAGCGACGCGCTCTAACCAACTGAGCTACACGACCGTCTCTTTCAGGGCGACATTTTATGTTTTTGGCCCTTGCTGTCAAATACAGATCTAGAGTTTTTCGGCTATTCGATGGAAACAAAGGAAAGAAATCTGCTTTAAATCTGATTTTTACCAATAACTCAACTGGCTTACGGGGAAGTGGCAGGATTCCTCCCTGGCCTCCCCCCGCCAGCGAGTTGGATTGCTGACCCACTTCCTCGAAAATGAGCCGTCTTTCCCAGACCTGACAGTTTAACAAATGGCGACCGGGAAACTGTGTGAAATGCATGCGTTACGCCTTCCTCTTTTCCACAGAAGGGATAACTTCAAGTATTGCAACGAATTACGCAGGTGACATAAGTTTGAGGACGACGATAGTTCTTCCAAGGCACGTTTTACCTTTCGTAACGGTGCCTTATCAGGCCACCTTTGTCGACAAAGGGCTAAGCCGAAAACAGTTTTAAAGATTTGACAGGATTTGCTATGCGTGCGACGGTTTCTAGGTTGATGTCTCCCGTAATTTTCATCGTCTGTTTGACAGGATCAATCGGTGGTTCAATCGTTTACGGACAAGGTGACCTCAACAAATCATTGGCAATCAAACCTAATCAGGCCGGAGTCGATTACGACATTCCAACCGGCGAGCGACTCAAAGGCTGCAAGGTGATCTCTTCCAAAGATGATTTCGGTTTGCCCGGTTACGTCGTTCACGATGCATCGGGCCAGTTGCTGCGATTGTTTCTTGACCGTAACAAGGACCGAAACCTTGACCGTTGGAGTTATTACAAGGACGGCATCGAAGTCTATCGTGATAGCGACAACAACTTCAACAATACGCTCGACGAGTTCCGCTGGATGGGTTCCGCGGGGTCGCGCATCGGCGTTGATCGCAATGAAGATCGAACCATCGATGGTTGGACAAACATCTCTGTCGAAGAAGTAGCTCAAGAGGCATTTCTGGCGATTAAGACTCGTGACCAAGCCAGATTCAGTCGGTTGCTGTTGACCAAGGCGGAATTCGATTCACTTGGGCTCACCGGCAAGGTCGGCAGCGAAGTGGCCAAGCGGCTTGAAGCGGCCAAACGCGGATTCAGCGTATTGGTCCGAGGCCAGAACCAAATCAGTTCCAGTTCAAAATTTGTTCACTCAGGTAACGGTCAGCCTAGCGTTGCGGCAGTCAGCAAAAAAGACGGAATCTCAAAAGACATCACTTGTTATGATCATGCCTCGACCGTTTTTGAGAACAATGGAAAATTTGGCAATCTATCGCTCGGCACCGTTATTCGAGTTGGCAGTAATTGGCGTCTGATGGAATTACCTGAGATCGTCGATCCGAAGAAGCCGATCATGAACGGTGGTTCTCTGTTCCCAATGCAGATGATTGAATTGAACGACTTCAGTGGTGGCGGAGGGCCAGTCAACCCCGGTTTGGTTAAGCTTTTCGAAAAACTAGATTCTACGGACAAGGCAATCGTCGCGCTCAAAGCAAACGGTAATCCGCAGAAAAATGCGGTGCGGCTTGCGACAATGCACAAAGACAAGGCCTTGGTTGGGATCGACATCTTCAAAGAAGTCAAACCGGCCGAGCGACTCAGTTGGCTGCAGAACGTGGTCGACAATGTCGCCGATGCGTATCGCGACGAAGAATTCCCAACCGGCCTAACGTTCCTTAATGACTTCTCCAGCCAGCTTGCGCGTAGCAAAATCACTCAGGGGTTGGACTATATTCGATGGCGTTCGATTTACGCTGAGTACTCTTTGAAGCTGAAGATCGCATCTTCGCAGGGACGTCGAAAGGCGACCGAAAAACTGATGGGCGAACTGGAGCGTTTCTACAAACAGTTTCCAAGTAGCGAGTTTGCTCCCGAGGCATTGCATCAGCTTGGCCAAAACAACGAGGTAGACGCAGGTGATCCGGCCAATGCAGTGAAATGGTATCAAGATCTAAGTCGCAAGTTTCCAAAGACAATTCTTGGCCAGCGCGCTCAAGGTGCACTTAACCGGATCAATGGCAAGGGAAAACGACTCCCTTTCAAAGGCAAAACGTCATCTGGAAAGATATTCGATCTCGCCAGCGGCGGATTGCGTGGCAAGATAGTGGTCTTACATTTTTGGGACTCCAATAGCACGACTGGATTTAAAGAACTTCAAAAGTTGAATGCCAAGTGGGAAGACGAGGTGTTGGTTGTCGGTGCGAACATCGACGAGCAGACCGCATCATTCACTTCTTTCATGAAGGAAAATCGTGCGATTAACTGGACTCAGTTGCATGCCCCCGGTGGAATGGACAAAAGTCCTTTGGCGACGCAGGTCGGATTGGTGGCACAGCCTCTTGCGATGATTTTTGACAAAGACGGAAAGTTGGTCGAAGACAATATCTCCTTCGGAGACCTTGAACGCGAAGTGCAACGCCTCATGCGGGGCAAGAATTAGTACGAGGCTGTCAGGCATCCAATGGCTTGCGACGTCGGCTACCTAAATTGGTGTCGAAGATCTTAGGCGAGCGGCAAATAGGTTCTTACCTGCCGTAGC
>CALKXO010000056.1 GCA_938003615.1 uncultured Pirellulaceae bacterium
ATTCTTGGTAGTAGGTGAATACCGATTGCTGAGAACCTGCTGGAGGAATGTTTGTGTGGTTTTGCAGTGCAGACGACACGTTTCGAGAAACGGGATGGTTCCACTCAGATTCAATGGCTGGCGTGCCTTGCGTTATTGCAATGTCCGCCGGGGTAAATTCAGCTGTAGCAAAGTCAGATGAGACATTTTGCATCGGTACCATCTCTGTAGGGGCCAGGGCGGTGGGCACCATCAGTGTTGCTGCTTCAGGATTCAATCCCTTGCTCAGGTAGATCTGTTGGCAGCCACCGTCACAACCTTTGCTAAAGTTGACGTTCTCAGATTGCAGCAGTGAGCCGTTGCTTCGCTTAAGATTGACCATGGCCAAGTTATAAGTCAGGACCGAAGTGACGTAATCACGCTCAGATTCGGTGACGCGCTCTTGTGCTCGCAACAGAGACTCAAGGTTAAGCGCAGCGGTTCCGCTTCCGTCGACCATCCGCAACCACCGTTGCTCGATGGTGTTGGCTTCCGCCTCAGCAGCGGCCAATGCTCGGCCCTTGGCTCCGATTTCCATGTAAGCGGTGTTCAACTCGCGAACCGCGATGTCGACTTCTGTTTGAACCGCCTCAAGTGCTCGGGCATATTCGTCTTGTAGACGAGCGAGTTCATGTTGACGGCGACACAATCGTGCTTTGGCCAATCGGTTGCCAATAGGCATCTCATACTGAATTCCAACCGAGTAGCTTGGGCGTCCCGAGGAGAACTGGTCAGTGAAGGCGTTGCCAAAGTCGCTATTGCCACGCAGACCATTTGCGTAGCCTTGCGTTACCAGATTCAAGGCTGGCAACATCTCATGCTGTGCAATTCCCAGTCGGTTCGCACCGGCTTTGACTTGCTCAATCGCGGCTCTGATTTCCGGCCGGCTCTGGATCGCGGCTTGGATTTCTGTTTGCAGATCGATCCGAACCGTATGCAGAACCGGCGTCTCGGCCGGAATCAACTCAGCGACCTCTGAGTTTGCCAATTCGGGAGCATTGATTTGTCCTCGAAGTCGCGTTTCGGCATTGGTTACCGCTGTTTTCGCTCGAATCAAATCAGCACGCCGGTTTTCCAGAGCGCTCGATACGGTGATTAGCTGAGTTCCTTGGGTATCAACGCGCTGTCTGGCTTTGAGCGTTTGATAGATCTTCTGGGTTTTAAGGAACAATCGCATCTGATGGGCAAGTGTTGCTCTTTCGAGGTACAGTGCCCAGTAGCTTCGAGTGATTTCCAGCAACTCTTCTTGTAGAGTCGCGAAAAATTCTTGGTGAGCAACTTCTGCATCGAGTTTGGCTAGGAAGACCAAGCTGTTGTTGTAGGCGGCACCACGACCTCTCAGAAGAGGGTGGGTGTAGGAAAGTGTGAGTTGAGAAGTGGCTTGTTGGTCGGGAGTCAAGAAGATCGAGTTGTTATCTTGCCAGCCGAAACGCTGCGAAATATCAAGGATGCCACCATAACGGGTCAAACGCCTCACTCCGCCTGTTCCCTGAAACACGTTGTCGTTGAAGCGCGAAGCGGTTCCGCCGGCGGTGAGTGTATTTCCAATTGGTTCGCTGGTGTCGTTCCAAGCAGTGTTCAGGTACTTGACCCAGTCAAAACGTGAGTCCGACTCTTGAATCGCAGTCTCCCGGATCAGAGGATCACGTTTTGCAATCTTAATTTGATTGGAGTGCTGAAGCGCTAGATACAGCAGAGTGTGGACGTCGGCGGGTAAGGGTTGTTTGTTACGAAGCGAGTTGGTGACATGAGCATCCCACCAGCTGGGGACCATACCTTTAGGAGAGTTCTGCACGTCGGATTCTAATTGCTGAAAAATAGAACGCGCATCAAAATGCTTGAAGCCGCGATCTTGAGCAGCAGCAGATCTAGTGCTTAAAAGCCCTAAAAGTACGCATGCAAACAGAATGCTAGTTCTGCGGGTTCGCGAAAGAACTAACTTTGAACAAACTATCGGATTTCTTGACATCGACAGGCCTGAATAAGTTGTGTGGAAAGAGCTGTGATAGTTGGGAGCGAGGCTACTGCCGCGGATCACAGGAGTGGGGTAATTGACGTTATAACCGGAGTTACTGTTTTAATCTGAATCGGGGCAAACCTCGATGTTTCAGCAGAGTTATGGGGATAGACCTTGAAGTCTTCCTGACCGGAAAAGTCGACTGGGGTTGCCGGAGGAATCATCGAGAAAGAGATGTTGAAGCTGGAGGAGGCGTCTGATGCGGATGGGGTGATATTGAGATTGTCAAAAGAAAATCTTTCGAAACCCCGCAAATCTAGGAGGAGGGGCAAGTTGCCCAACTTTTGTCTCGTTCACGCCCTAGGCTGCGACGCGCGCTAGACTCCGACGAGGACGACTTCTAATTGAGCGTTGGCAAGGGGGCCAATTTACTTCCATGTAATGCATGCAGTTGAAAACATCAGAAACCCCCCGGAACATTATTTCACCGGAACATTCATTAACAGTCATCCAAGGCAACATCAGGGAGATAAGGGGGAAAGATCACGCAAAATGAGCGATACAAGTTTAGAAGTTTTGTCAAGAAAAATTTCGTAGAAACTACAAAAACGTATTCCTCCTTCCAAATTTTCCCTTCCCTTCCCTTCCCATCCCTTCTTCCCACCAAGGTTGCTGTCACGACAGCAATTCCTTCCGGGCTAAGTAATAGTCAATTAGCTCGGTGTTTGAAAAAGCGGTCCAATTTGGCCCGTCCTACCAGCCCGAAAGACTCGACAATATGATTCCTACAAACAACGACGGTTTTCTTTCAAAGTCCTTTTTTGAATCTCTTGAAGATCGTGTATTGTTCGACGGAGTTCCGGATGCGACGTTCATCCTTCCGCAAACGGACGCTCAAGAGCCAGTTCCCGCTCAAGTACAGAACCTCAATCAAGCCGATCTTGAAGGTCCGCGTGAGCTAATTTTGATCGACTCGGGCGTGGCAAATAGCCAAGAACTGTTGTCCAGTATTTTGGAATCTAAGCCCGACAGTACGCTTGAGATTCGGTTGCTTGACTCAAACAGTGACGGCATTCAGCAGATCACAGATCTCTTGGCTGCTAGCGAGGGTAAGTACGATGCAATTCACATTATCTCTCACGGCAGCGAAGGTGAGGTGGTTTTAGGGGATTCGTCCCTCACAGCGGACAACCTTAACGTTTTCGCCGAACAGATGGCAGGCTGGGCTGATGCGCTAACTGAAGACGCCGACCTCTTGTTTTACGGTTGTGAACTAGCGGGCAACGAGGCGGGGCAGTCCTTTATTGAGGCGGTGAGCGCTGTGACGGGCGCTGACGTTGCAGCATCTGACGACATCACCGGAGCGGCAGACAAGGGGGGAGACTGGGATCTCGAATTGAACGTCGGAACTGTGGAAGCATCCTCGCTGTCTGCAAAAGACTGGGACGGTATCTTGGCCGATAAAGACGGCGACGGGATTGACGATGCCGATGATCTCGATGATGACAATGATGGGATCTTGGATGTCGAAGAAGGTTATGTTCCCCCGGTAACATCCGCGATCGACACAGCCACGTTGAACTCGCCTGGCTTTGCGACCAACACTCCGCTTCAGTCAAGCAACACGGCAACGGTCAACCTTGAC
>CALKXO010000057.1 GCA_938003615.1 uncultured Pirellulaceae bacterium
GACAGGTGTTTCGAAGGTTAAAACGCGCGCCGTCGTCGAACTTACCTTTGAGACGATTATTCATTCGTTGGTCACCGACAGACGGATTGAGTTTCGCAATTTTGGCGTCTTCGAGGTCAGGAAACGTAACGCCCGCAACACGCGCAACCCGCAAACGGGAGAATTGATGGCGATTCCGGAACGCTACTATGTCAATTTCAAGGCCGGCAAGGACATGGACGAGCGCGTGCGAAGACTGTGCATCAAAAGCGTCAGCGAAGCAATCGAGGAAGCGTTGGAGAAGAAACGCAAAGGGGAAGACGACTCGAAGTAGGCAGGGAATGTCCATGTGTTGGCTAACGCGCCGTTAATGGGATTTTGTTAGTGCTAAGTTGAATTCGAGTCGTTTCCTGCTTAAATTAGGGGTTATACGGGCAATTTTCCGGTTCAGAACCCAAGAAACGGTCGGTTTAACTTTAACGGTGGGGTAAAGTTAATGGCGTTGGAAACTGCCCCACGCGGGGCCGAGCCCCTTTTTTCTCCGGCCAGCACCGGAATTCCCCAGCGATTTGTTAATCGTTTTCAGGAGCGAGTGGATGAGTTTGAAACTTCGTTTTACAGCATGCTTTTTGATCTGTTTGTTGGTGGCGTCGATCATCACGTTCGGTTTGTCGTCGCAGACTTTTGCGGCCGATGATGGTGAGGCTAAGTCCTCTGAATCTAAAGAGGAAGAGGAAAAGCCTGAGTATCCACCGCTTAAGAAAGTGGTGAAGGACTACGAAGAGATCGAATCGGAAGACGGCGACGCGTCTTACTATAAGCTGTGGAAAAACGATGACACGGGCGTCATCCTTGCGCGACTTCCGAAGAACTTTGCTTCTTCGTCAGCGCGTCAGTTTATTGCCACGACCGTTTCGGGGGGCGAGTTGAGAGCTGGCCTGCAAGCTGACGACTTCTACGTCTATTGGCGAAAGTACGGCAAACGCATTGCGTTGATGTCTGAGAATTTGAGGATCAAGGGATCCGACGAAGAGTCAAAATCATCCGTTGCCCGATTGTTTACCGATCGAGTGTTGTTAGACGTTCCTATTTTGACAATGGATGCCGGACGACCGGTGATTAATCTGAATTCTGTTCTGATTTCAAATTCGCGAACTTTCTTTGGGTACGGTAGGAATCTAAAGTCCAGTTTGTTGAAGATCAAAAAGGCTTCAGCATACAAAAAGAATATCGAAATCGCTTACGAGGCCCCCACCTCTGGCGGCAATCTTAAGACGTTGCACTATTCAATTAGCGAAATCAAAGGCAGCGAGGGATTCAAGCCACGTAAAGCGGATCAACGCATCGGCTATTTTCTGACGTCGTATGATGACTATGGAAAATATGAAGCGGACGATACAGAGGTCAATTACATCAACCGCTGGCATCTAGAGAAGCGTGATGACAGTTTGAAGATGAGCCCTCCGAAGAAGCCGATCGTGTTTTACATCGAACATACCACGCCAGTTCGTTATCGTCGCTGGGTACGTCAGGGCGTGTTGAACTGGAACAAGGCGTTTGAAAAGATTGGGATCTCCAATGCCATTCAGGTTCGTCAACAAGATAAACAAACCGGCGAACACATGGATTTGTCTCCTGAAGACGTGCGATACAACTTCGTTCGGTGGTTGAACAATAACGAAAGTACAGCGATCGGGCCGAGCCGTGTGAATCCTAAGACTGGCGAGATTCTCGACGCAGATATTATTCTGACCGATGGTTGGATCCGTACCTTCGAGAATCAGTTTTCCAATCTGATGCCTAAGATTCTTATGGAGGGAAAGTCAGCGGAGACGCTGTTGTGGTACGCCAAACACCCTAATTGGGATCCGCGTCTTCGTTTGGCGGACCCCGGCCAGCGGAGATTTCTTCAGCAACAGTTAGCTTATCAAGCTTCTCGTCCGTACGCCGGACATTCAGCGCGCACGCAAAACACCAAAATGATGGGTGACGAGATCAGCGATGGTTTGGTCAATCGCACCAGCCAAGTCAATGGTGGTTGCATGGCGGCTGAAGGTCGTGGTTTTGATGTCGCACTAATGCGGATGTCAATGTCGATCATGCGTGCTCGCATGGCAGAGGACGACGATGACGACAGCGATGATGACGACGATGAAAAAGATAAAGGCGATGAAAAAGATAAAGGCGATGACGATGACGAGGACGACGAAGACAAAGAGCAAATGCTTGACGGTATGCCAGAGTCATTTATCGGACCTCTGTTAGCGGATCTTGTTTCGCATGAGGTCGGCCATACACTTGGCTTGCGGCATAACTTCAAAGCTTCAAGCGTTTACGACCTGTCGAAGATTAATAGCAAAGAGATGAAGGGCAAGCTGCCATTGTCGGGTTCGGTGATGGATTACTTGCCGACCAATTTCAAGGTAGACCATGGTGAGGTTCAGGGCGACTACGCCATGATCGGTATTGGTCCTTATGATATGTGGGCCATCGAATACGGTTATACTTTGGACAAAAAGAAGTTGCCGAAGATCCTTAAGCGTGTCTCCGAGCCAGAGTTGGCTTATGGAACGGACGAGGACACTTACGGACCGGATCCATTGGCTCGCCGTTACGATTTCGGAAAGAAGCCATTGGATTTTGCAAAGGATCAGGTCAGCATGGCGTTGATGCACCGCAAAACGATTCTGGACAAGTTTGTCGAGGACGGTGAATCATGGGGTAAAGCCCGCCAGGGTTACGTGATGACATTGGGGCTTCAGACACGGGCGACGTCCATGATGACAAATTGGCTTGGTGGAACCTTTGTTCATCGCGATAAGAAAGGCGATCCCAATGATCGCAAACCGATCGAGGTGGTGCCTGCTGATGATCAGCGAGCGGCACTCGACTTTGTCGTGGAGAATGTTTTCTTTGATGAAATCTATGGTATCACTCCGGAACTCTTGGCTTACATGACCAACGACCCACTCAAGGATTATAGCAGTCCATCATGGCCTATCCATGATCGTGTGATTGGGATTCAGGCTTCGATGTTGTCAAACCTGCTGGATCCGTCGACGTTGACGTTGATCTACGACAACGAGTTCCGTGTTCCGTCTGATCAAGATGCGTTTACGCTAAATGAACTGTTCACCAAAATTAACGGTGCCATTTGGAAGGAAGTCGATGAGGCTCCCAAGGGAAAATTTACCGAACGTAAGCCTGCAATTTCGTCACTGCGACGTAACTTGCAGACCGAGCATATCGAAAGACTGTTCGATCTTGCGGCGGAATCGGAAAGTCCGACTGCGGCGCTGAAGCCAATCTCGAATCTGGCATCAAAGACGTTGCGCGATCTGATGGTAAAGCTTGAGGGTGCCAGCAAGAACGGTGATTTCGATGCGTACTCACAAGCTCACCTTCAAGACTCGTTTCATCGAGTGAAGAAGTGGGTTGATTCCACTTACGTTATCAACAACGATGACAGTTCAGGCGGTGGTTTGGGAAGTTTCTTCTGGTTTAAAGATGCGATGGAGGCCGAACAGCGTCTCCAGCAAGAACAGCGGTAAGTTTGTTTTTGTTCTGAACCGCAGACGCACAATGAGCCCGGCCGAATTTCGATTCGGTCGGGCTTTGTTGAGCCTACGAATAAGTAAGTTTCAATGAGGACCAGCTGCAACTTGCGTTCTGCCCTAGCAACCTCATCAGCGCATCCGCACTGAGCCCGCAGGCTCCCTTGCGGAAGAACTGACGTCGCATCTTTCGGCGCGACTTTAGGTTTTTCACGTTTGGAGCCGCAATAGGCTTGGATTGGTTGCTAAAGTTGGAGTTGGCACCGATAGAGCGAAGAAATCTGGCTTGCCGAATCTGGCTTCTCGAAGTTGAGGAAGGTACAAAAAAACGCTCGATAACCAGATGGCTATCGAGCGCTTTCGTGTAATTCGATTAAACCGGCATCGCCGACGCGACTACTTTTCTTTCTTCTTGCCGTAGCTTCCGCCGAACTTCTTCTTGAACTTCTCGACGCGTCCCATCGCATCAACGAACTTCTCTTTACCAGTGTAGAATGGGTGAGAGTGGCTGGAGATATCGACGTAGTAGACCGGGTACTCGTTTCCGTCTTCCCACTGGATCGTGTCCTTAGTGCGAATGGTTGAACGAGTAAGAATTGCGAAGTCAGCCTTATTGTCTTTAAAGACGACTTCACGATA
>CALKXO010000058.1 GCA_938003615.1 uncultured Pirellulaceae bacterium
GCTTGTACGTTTGTCCTTGAACATAGCACCAACCACTCTTACTGAGCGTGACATCTGTCATCCAGACACGCTCGGGCATCTCTTTCATCCCACCTTGTTCAATATCAAGTACGCGCAGATCGTCAGGGAGGTCTTGCTGCTTGCAGATCAACGCAACTTCCTGTTTGCGCGAGGCTGCGGCATTGAAATGATGCGCCGCCATGCGTTGGCGATAATCTTCGGGAATCACGTCCAACCACGAATCGAACCAAATCATATCAGGCTCATACTTGTCGACCACTTCTTGGACAAGGTTCAGCCAATAGTTGTTGAACTCTTCTTCCGGCATATTGCCGTACAACTTGCGAAGTTTTGGATCTTCGGATGAAGTAAACAGCGCTTTGTCATACCGATAGTAACTTAGCGGTCTTTCTCCCTTAGGCTGTCCATCACGCTGACGCTGACCAGTGAAGGAGTGATGAAAGGTCGTGATTGTTTTCATGTCCCGTTTACGAAGCGCCGCAAGTAGTTCGCCAGTGATATCACGCTGCGGCCCTTCGGCTTGCGCGTTGTTCGGATTGACTTGGCTGTCCCACATCGAGAACCCATCGTGATGCTGAGCGACAGGACCAGCAAAACGAGCACCGGCAGATTGAAATAGGTCCGCCCACTCTTCGGGATCAAATTTTTCGGCTTTGAACATGGGAATGAAATGGTGGTAACCAAATTCTTCGATCGGTCCGTACGTCTTTTCATGATACTCCTTTGAACCGGCTCCCCACTTTTTAGGTTGGTCGATATGGATCCAACGTGGATACCACTCGGTCTTGAATGCCGGCACACTATAAGGCCCCCAGTGAAAGTAGATCCCCAGCTTCGCATCGTTAAGCCAATCCGGTGCCCCACCATGCTTCGCCAACGAATCCCAGTTTGGTTGATAGACCTCAGGATATGTCTTTGGTGAGAACGCTGTACCAGCCTCTTGCGCCACACAGACATGGGAGACCGCGAATATAAGGCTAGAAAAAAGACAAAACGTCACTGTTTTCTGTAGATACATTTGTACTTGGATCTGGGTTAATTGATTGATTGACGGTTGATTGATTGACGGTTGATTGGTTAATTGATAGCTGAGGAGAACAGATCTTAGCACAACGAAGTTTTGTGCACACGATGCATCTTTAACTCGTGATAGAACGCAAAGTTGCTTTCTTTATCGACCAAATAAATACCCGCGCACGTTGGCAAGGTGTCGAACCGATCAATTCTTCGCGCACTACTCGATCCAGCCGCCGCCAAGAACTTGATCTTCATTGTCGCCGCCGTAGCAGACAACTGCTTGGCCGGGGGCGACGCCCTTTTGCGGTGCGCCGAACTCGATGGAGAGGCGGCCGCCTTCGAGCAACTCCGCCGTCGCAGGTTTGGCCGTACTGTTGTAACGGATCTGAGCTTGGCACTTGAATGGACCTTCCGGCAAGTCGACCAACCAATTGGTCGCGTCAGCTGTCAAGCTACGACGACCTAGCTCCGCTTCGGGGCCGATAACGACTTGGCGCTGGAGAGGATCGATCTTGGTAACGAAATAGGGCTCACCCATCGCGACGCCAATACCACGGCGCTGACCGATGGTGAATCCTTCAATGCCCGGGTGCTGGCCAACAATCGTTCCGTCTGACGTGACGATGTCGCCTGCTGTTTCGATCGAGTCTCCCTGTCGTTGACGGACGAACTGATCGTGTTTGCCGGACGTGACAAAACAAATCTCTTGGCTATCCTTCTTTCCGGCGACGTTCAATCCCAACGTACCGGCGATCTCACGAATGGCAGGTTTTTCAAACCCACCCACCGGCAGCAACATCCGACTGAGATACTGTTTCTTAATACCGAACAATACGTAGGACTGGTCTTTGCCGGCGTCCACGCCTCGGACCAGTTGCAGATCATCGCCGCCATCGGATTGCTGCACTCGATGTAATTGTGCGTAATGTCCGGTGGCTAAAAATTCTGCGCCGACGCTATCGGCGTAGTCAAACAGCTTCCCAAACTTGATCTTGTTGTTGCACATCACACAAGGATTTGGCGTACGGCCAACGGAATATTCTTCCACAAAATAATCGATGATGCCGCGAAATTCTTCTTCCAGATTCAAGGCGTAAAAAGGAATCCCCAGCCGCTCTGCCACGCGCCGACCATCCTCGGCATCGGAGGCGCTGCAACAGCCCTGTTTGTGGTCGGCCCGATTGTTGAGCACCGGCAGTAGTGGCGACGATTCGGTTTTGCCATCGATCGCACAAGCGCTGACCGCTTTTTCGCCGTGGCGCATGAAGACGCCAATAACCTCGTGGCCCTGTTCGATCAACAGATGTGCTGCCACGCTGGAATCTACGCCCCCGGACATCGCCAATACTACTCGCGCCACTTTTTTCTCGATGGGTTAGGGCTTATTGGACAAACAACGGAAACTTTGAACTGAGCACACTATCTAGGATCAGCTGCCGGTTGGTCGCGATCGTTGAACTGAGACCATTATGTCCTTCTGCTCCGTAGCCACGCATCAGATACATGTTGGCAATCATACGGCCTTGGATCTTGCGGTACACGTGGATGTTGAATTCTGTTAGCGATTTGTCTTCCGTCCAGATGATAAAATCGATCGCCAGTTCGTTTTCCGGTTGACTTCCTTGGGTGACGCTAATCAGATTCTGGTCAGCATTGGCGTCAATGAGATTCTCAACAACGTTGTCAATCGCATCCTGAGGACTAGACAGTTCCGGGAAGCGGCGGATCACAAACATGGCTTCCCAATTGTCCAGCGTCTGTCCAACAGGGATGTATTGATTCACTAAATCGTTGCGAGTCACCAAGATAAAACGCGTGTCGTTAAACAAAAGTCCCGGCGTCCCTTGGATGTCGATGTTCTGTAGCCTGTTGGCGTTTGTGGAGACGCCAGCAGGTGTCGTCGCGGGCGATGCCCCCGGAGAACGATCCGTCGGTGACCTGTCTCCGGCAATCGGACCGCTTTGACGATCTCTCGTCAGGCTCTCGTCGCCAAGCCAACAGCCTGCGACCAGCGGCAGCGAGACAAGCAACAATGCCAGCAGCCAGAATGTGTTAATAGAGTGCCTAGGTTTCATAACGATGGTGTCAAAATCTGGGTGACTGTTCCTGTGAGTGACCGCAGCGGTTTACACGGGGGCTCAGGTTAGCGTAGGGAGCCGTATGAACAATAACGCAGTGATCGGACAATGATTCGAAGCAAGCGGCGGCCAGACACAGCCCCCTCAAATTCGACAGGCATTCTCGATGGAAGCAAGCCGTTTCGGGCAAACAACCTTCCGAAAACCGCGTCAACGGATTATCATCTGCGACCGAACTCAACAAAACCCGAAAGAAGCGACTCTTTGCCAAAAATGGCATAGAATTCTAATCTTTCACCACCATTGGCTTGCCATGACCCAACGAAAAGACATCCGCAACATTGTCATCATTGCCCACGTCGACCACGGCAAAACGACCCTGGTCGACTGTTTGCTAAGGCAGAGCAACCAGTTTCGCGAGGCACAACTCCAAGGCGAGCGTATTCTCGACTCGGGCGATCTGGAGAAAGAACGCGGGATCACGATTCTGGCCAAGAATATCGCGCTGCCTTATCGCGGCGTGAAGATCAACATTATCGACACGCCAGGGCACGCTGATTTTGGCGGCGAAGTTGAACGCGTGCTCCAGATGGCTGATGGTGCGTTGCTGTTGGTCGATGCGGCTGAAGGCCCTATGCCTCAGACGCGCTTCGTGCTAGGAAAAGCACTCGAAGCTGGGCTACAACCGATCGTCGTCGTCAACAAAGTCGATCGTCCGGACGCGCGAACGGCTGAGGTCGTCGATGAAGCGATGGAGTTGATCTGCGAAATGGGTGGCGAGCACTTTTTGGACAACTTCCACTTTATTTATGCGTCAGCCAAAGAAGGTTTTGCAACCGCCGAGATCGACACCTTCGAAGGCAACATGGAGCCGTTGTTGGATCTAGTTCTAGAGCACGTGCCGCCTCCGGAAATTGAACCGGGCGACTTCCGTATGCTAACAACAACCATGGACTGGTCCGAATTCGTCGGCCGCATTGCCGTCGGGCGTGTGCAAAGCGGCGTGGTTAAAAAAGGACAATCGGTCAACGTGTTGAAAGCCAACGGAGTCGTTCAGAAAGCGAAAATCGCCAGCGTCAATTCGTTCGATAAACTTGGCCGCATCGAAGTCGACCGCGCTGAAGCGGGCGAGGTGGTGGCCTTAATGGGCATCGAGGACATCGAGATCGGCGACACGATTTGCCATCTAG
The DNA here is from genome assembly GCA_938003615.1 of uncultured Pirellulaceae bacterium. GTDB lineage: Bacteria > Planctomycetota > Planctomycetia > Pirellulales > Pirellulaceae > Mariniblastus. Next base: position 4,307 of record CALKXO010000058.1, read on the forward strand.
ATATCACCGATCCACTTCCAAGAATTTCCGTCGATGAACCAACTCTAGAAATGGTCTTCACCATCAACAGTTCTCCGCTGGCGGGCAAGGAAGGCAAATACGTTACCAGCCGTCAGTTGCGAGAGCGATTGATGAAAGAACTTGACCGCAACGTCGCGCTACGTGTGACGCCAATGGAAAGTGGCGATTCGTTTGCCGTGGCAGGTCGAGGAATTTTGCACTTGGCCGTTTTGATCGAAACGATGCGTCGTGAGGGTTTCGAACTGTCCATCGGCAAACCGCGCGTGGTGATGCAAGAGATCGATGGCGTGATGAGCGAACCGTTTGAGACGTTGGCGGTCGAAGTGCCGACGGATAAATTTGGCAGCGTGATGGAGTTGGTCCAAAATCGCCGTGGCGAAATGCAAGAGATGAACGTGCGGGGCGACTTTACGTTGGCCCGTTTCATCGTTCCATCACGCGGATTGATCGGACTGCGTACACGCATGCTCAACGCGACAGCCGGAACTGCAATTATCAATCATCGCTTCCTTGAATTCCGCCCGTCGAGCGGTTCCATCCCCAGCCGTCCAAACGGCATGATGGTTTCGATGGTCCATGGTAAGTCCAATGCATTTGCGTTGTTCACATTACAACAACGCGCCGAGATGTTTGTCGGACCGACTGACGAAGTGTACGAAGGCATGATCGTTGGCGAAAATGCACGCAATAACGACCTGCCGGTGAATACAACCAAGGCCAAACAGTTGACCAACATGAGAGCTTCGGGAAGCGACGACGCCCTAATCCTCAAACCAGCACGTGAGTTTTCGTTGGAAGCGGCGCTCGAATACATCGAGGCTGATGAGCTAGTGGAAGTCACGCCGACGAAAATCCGCATGAGGAAGATCTTGCTTAAAGAGACCGACCGAAAGAAGCAGGCACGCTCCAAAGCCGCCAAAGCTGCAACTTAAGGAAAGCAGGAGCTCTCCTGAACTGGATTCCCGATTTGTTGCGCCGCCGGTGAAAGCCGGAAGCTTGTCCCCTGACAGGCCTGTCTTCGCTTGCTTGAGCTTCGGGCCTCCTAAGGGAGGGCGACCATTTTGCGGTGTTTCTCTGATCAAAAACACTAGTTCAAATTCTAAAATGAGTGACATTCGGCTAACCCGTCGGAAGGGCTTTATGTTCATCTCGCTGCACAAGCTGCGAAAGATGCACAGACTGCGTGGCTCGGTCACGCTCCTTTTCACCGCGCGCTGCCAGCAGTTCCAGACAGTCGCCCCATCTTGGGGTGGTGGCAAGATCGGTGATTTTGGTAATCTCGGGGTGACTCGTTTTCGACATGGATCGTCGATTTACGCTGTCGCGATATGAAGAAATTTTATCTGCTTAGAATCTTGGTTTAGCCAGATTCTCGATGCACTATGAACGGACATGGATGTCCCCACAACCGATCTAAGGAAGCGCAAGCGCATCGCCTGTTTGTTTTAGCGGTGGCATGCGCGATAGCCTTTTGCGGAACAGCATTTCTTCCGCCGACAACTACGTCAGTTGCGTGCGCTCAAAACAATCCCCCCCCCGCCGAAAACCCCGGCTCCGCGCCGTGCCGGTTTCGCGTCTCTTGGGGCGGCGGTCAAAATCAAGCGTGGCAGGGTAGCCTTTCGATTAACAGCGGGACGCTTACCAACGTCGCACCGCTGGGACTAAGCCTAGATTCGTCGGTCACTTCATTGCAAACCGATCCTCGTACGATCTCAATCCAACAGCGCTCGCCAACCTCATACGATGGTTTTGACTTTTCCATTTCCGACTACGACCAAGCCTCGGTAGAAATCTTGTTGACGGCGACGGACGGGTCTGGAACTCAGTGGCAAAAATCTACTTTGATTGAAGAATTATTGGATAGGAGCCTCAACGAGGCGATGGACGATCAAGGACACGGGATATCGATCGCGCGCGTTCCGGGGGATTCAATTCAAGTCGATTTCAAACGCGACCATCTCGTGTTTGCACCGGGCGAGCTTCTTTCGGTGTCTGTTGCCGGAAAACGAATGTCCTTGCGGTCGTCAGAATCATCTTGTCGGCTGACGGTCGTGAAGGCTCGCCAATCAGGACCGGCTCAATGGACCACCAGCACGCCTCTTACCGTTGACGCACTGGGAAATACAGAAAAGGCCAATTTCCAGCTGGAAGTCCCACCGACCGAGGGAGTCTACGATTTAGTTATTCAAATGGAAAAGAACTGGTTGTCTGGTTCGATTACCGCTAACAATGCCGCGGTTCGTCCGCTTGCGGGAAAGAAATCACTGGTCGTGCGACGAGTCCAATTCGTGGTGTTGAACGACGACAAAACGACAAAATCGACGTCGAAATCCTTCAGCAATCAATTGGTTCAGACGCTGACTCCGCAACAGCTACTTGTCGAACCGACGCGCTGGTTGATCGGAAAGAACGAACCAAAATTACTCGCGGCCGAACCGGCGACACTTGTTGAAGACGGCGAGCAATCTTGGTTGCAGCTTCAGCCCGGGCAGTGGCAAGCCATTCCGATCGAGATTGCCACTCCCGGACTGCCACACATCATTGAAATCGACTACGACAACTCTGGACCGATCGCCGCCGGCTTAAGCGTACTAGACTTTGACGCCAACGGACAAGTTCCAGTCAATGGAGCCGATTCGGGTATCTTCGTTCCTGAGTCTCTCGTCCACCAACTAGAAGATCAAACAGAGGTTAACAGCCAAACCACTGATCGTGCGATTCCCCGCCAGTCACCCGTGGGAAAACACAGCTTGAAATTTTGGCCACGCTCACAAACCTGTTACCTGCTGGTCGCCAATCAGTCGAAAAAACACTCGGCCCGTTTGGCAACGATTCGTGTGCTGGCGCGAGACCAATCAGTAAAACGACAGCCGAATCTCGAAAACGGAACTCGGCACCAACGAACCGCTGCCTCAAACCAGAAGCCCCGGCAGCGACTGGCCTTTTATACTTCCGCCAATTTCGCCGAAGGTTTAAACGTCGAAAAATTCTTCGACCCGCGCGTCAATCAACCGTTGGACGACTGGGAAGTATTCTATCAAGGCGCGATCCGGTTGGTGGACTATTTGAAGGAGTCCCATTACCAAGGCGCGATCATTCCTGTGGCCATTGATGGAGGCACTCTCTATCCCAGCCAGTTGTTTCGGGGATCGCCAAAAGCCGATTCAGGGACGTTTCAAAGCATGGGGCAGGACCCGTTTCGCAAGGATGTATTGCGCCTCTTGTTGACCATTTTTGAACGTGAGAACCTGATGCTAGTTCCCGCATTCGATTTTTCGGGCCCCGTGCAAGGGATCGAGAAAATGCGTGGCGGCCAAAAGAACGACATCGATATTGTCAAACTTTCTGGCGAGTTGGCTGCCGAGGGTAACGAGGACCTGCCGCGCTATAACCCGCTTTCGCCGATCGTCCAACAGTATACCGTCGATGTAATCGCCGAAGTGATGGAGCGGTATGCGGGCTACCGATCGATGGGCGGCGTTTCGCTTATCTGTCGCCCAAATTCTTGGGCCATGTTGCCCGGACGGCGCTGCGGCTACGACCGTACCACGATTGGGCGATTCCTGACCGCGTTGCCGCAACCTCCAACATCATCCGAGTCAACTGAAACCAATCAAGATCCGATCCAGCGCGTCCTCAATCACTTCCGCGAACCGTGGATTCAATGGCGCAGCGATCAAATGTCAGATTTCTACCTTCGTTTGGCAACCGTCGTCAAAAGTAAACTGCCCGACGGAAAACTGTTCATCGCCCCGATCGACCTTCATAAAAATATCGAAGTCGCCTCGGTGATGAGCCCCAACTTGCACGCGTCGGTCGACGTACAGCCTCTGCTTCAACGCATGGGTCTAGCCCCCGCGCGTCTGGAGGAATCTGAAGCCATTGTCCTCCTTAATCCGCAGCCGTTGCATTGGACGACTTCTCTACCGCGTTCGCGCATCGGTCGACAGACGAACGAGTTGGTTAGTTTCCATTCGTTTTTTCAATCGGCTAATCGGGACACGGGGACAATTTTCCATCAGCATGGAACATGGGCTCACTTCGCTCAATTGCAGATGCTACCGCCGTTTGACAACCAGATCGGTCGATTGATCAGACGCCAACAATTAACGCCAGTAGGGTCATTCGGTCGCCAACCCATGGCACGCGCTCTACACGCGATGGACAGCACGTTACTGATTGACGCTAGTGATTCTTTGTCACTGGTGCCAAGTGAGTCGACGAGAAACTTCATCCAAGTTTTCTCAATGCTGCCGCGCGAGAAATTTTCAGATGTTCCTCTGCGAAAAGGTCACTCGCTCGATTCACCAAGCAATGACGACTTGACTACAAGCGCCGACAGTCCCGTTGTCGTTCGGACCCTTAATTGCGCCGACGGCACCTATCTGTATTGTGTCAATGATTCACCATGGCCCACACGGGTCAACATTCATTTAAAAGAGGCCAACCAAGAGACAACGATCCAGCAAGCCACTAGCGATAAATCACGCGGCGTTCCTTTGGCAACTCAATCAATCCATCGAAACCTTCGGCCGATCTCGGACTTGCCTTGGCGTCCATTGCCTGCGCGTGGTGGCGACACGGGAATATCAATCGAACTTCCAGCCTATGAGGTCTGGGGCGGGATCTATGAACAAAGCAAGATCAACGTTTCTCACTTCGATATTCAATTGGCCGAATCAGAAGGGGGCATTCATAACGCATTGCGTAAAAAAATCTATCAATTGCAGGCGAAGCTAAACCTTGCCACTTCCGCAGATTCAATCAACGTCCTGTCAAATCAAAACTTTGAATTGGAAGGGCAGGGTACGCTCGAAGGTTGGGAATTGGACGAACAGGCCAGCGAACAGGCAGGCATAGAGCAAACCGAAGGCTACCAAAGCGCGGCATCCTTGCGAATGAGAAGCGCTGGCGGCAGCGTTTGGGTACGTAGCAACCGTTTCGTCCCGCCTGAAACGGGGCGTTTGTCGGTCACCGTCTGGATCAAATCTGTCGCCGCAGAGCAACCGCCGCTGCGATTGGCCATCGAGGGGCAAACTCGTTCTTCTTCCTACTACCGTTTTGGCGCGATTGGAGCATTGGCACCTGACCCAAGCGTGAACCAGATCGATGATCAGTGGCGGCGATTCGCTGTCCACTTCGATGATCTACCTCCAGAAGAACTGATCGACCTAAGGGTGGGGTTCGATTTAATGGGTGCCGGTGAGGTATTGATCGACAGTGTGCGTGTGTACGACCGTTGGCTAGATGACAAAGACGCCACAGCAATGACGCAGCTGTTAGCTAGTGCCGTGGAACTACTATCACGCCCCGAGAGCTTTGAGAGCTGTCGTAAAATCGTTGAGGGACACTGGGCTCGGTTTCTGGATGAGTATACCCAACCGCCAAACACTGTAGCTGACCGTCAAAATCAAACTGATATCGATCGGCTAGAGACATCGCAACAAGAATTTGGGGATGAAGGCAGCCCAGATAGCATCGAGCGCAGCCCGTCCAATAGTGAGCAACCGAGCAATAATGAGCAACCGAGCAATAATGAGCAACCGTCTTCGAGCTTCCGGCGGCCCAGCGACAACCGCAACTCGAAGCCGGGAACGTCACTACTTAGACGATGGCGGAGAAGCTTGAAGCTTCGTCAGTAGCCGCTCTGCAAGTTCATTCCGGTTGGATTCGAGTTCCGATCAACCTACATCAACCTGCATCAACTCACGCAACCTGTTCAACATCGCGCTCTCGCCCTGAACAAATCCCAGTTCGACCTGCAGTGCAAAAAACGGTATGCCATCGAGCTGATTGATGGCGATCTTCACGACGTCCTTGTGGGTGCAGATAATCCTTTCCGCTCCTTTTTCGCGGGCCAATCGAACCAGACTTTCAATGTCCGCGCGTGTGAACGAGTGGTGGTCGGGGAAGAATTTCTGGCCCACGATATTGGCCCCGGCAAGCGTCGCTGTTTTTACAAAGCTATCGGGGTTGCCGATAGCGCAACAGGCAATCGCAGGACCACCGCCAAACTCATCCATTTCCAGCGACTGCCCGTCAAACTGCAGCCATCGTTTTGCGACCGTGCGCGTCTGACAAACAACAGGCCGAGGGGAACGATCTGCTGTGTTTCGATTTATCACTTCCAAAACGCGTTCGATCGCCGATTGCTTTACCTGCCCGCAGCGCGTGATGACCACCACGTCGGCGCGGGCTAAACTGCCAACGGGCTCCCGCAATAGCCCGCGCGGCAACAGGTAGCCAAATCCAAACGGGTTAGTCGCGTCAATCAAAACCACGTCTAAGTCTCTGTGCAAGCGGCGATGCTGGAACCCGTCGTCCATCACGATGCATTGTGTCTCAAGTTCTTCAATCGCGATGCCGGCTGATTTGATGCGGTCAGGATCCTGCAACTGAGGGACATCAGGCAAACGCTGCTGCATCTCTAGTGCTTCGTCGTTAGGCCGAGTGCCAGATACGCCCCGTTGGCCACCATAGCCACGACTGACGATCGCCACTCGCAATCCAAACTCGCGCAAGCGCTGGCTAATCCAGATCACCATGGGTGACTTGCCAGTCCCGCCAGTGGTAAGGTTTCCAACTGAGATTACTGGAGCGGCTACTTTAGCGACCGCGTTTGAATCTCGAGAATACTTAAGATTCCTGATCGATATGGCCAACCGATAGGCGGGGGTCATTAGCCATAGCGCCAGCCGCGTCACCGCTGCCAGTGGTCCGGTTGTCTTGCCGCTGATGATATCAAGCAAACTGGTTTTTGAGATCATCCGAGTAAATCATTGAAGGATTGACGATTCGAACCGACGACTTGTCGGGATTTGTTCCAGAGACGCGACGGTCGGTAAAATATACGGCCCGCAAAGTTTGTCTAATTGTGGCGACGTGGTCAACTGGCAGTCCTAACCAGATTGGACCATCCCGAAGGCATTACCCTATGTTTCGGCAAAATAAGCACTTCCGGCTCTTTGGGATTTGCCGGTACGCCGATTGACCGGTATAGACCCGGTCGGTTTCCTTTGCGGGTATTCCGACCCAAACCAATTGTGTTCCACCGTCGGTGAGAAGTGACTCATGAGTACTACGCCACATATTAAATTTGCCCTGCTTCTGCCGTTGATGGTGTTGTTTGGGGTTCTGGGTTCCACGGCTGCTTTGGGCCAGTTCCCTGATTCAGAGGAGTCTCCCTTCAAGGAAGATGCAGGAGCATTTTCTGAGATGGCAGAAGAAAATCTGGACGCAGAACAGGGCAGCGCCCGCGCCAGAGCACGTGCCCGCGCTCGAAGGCGAATGGAGGGCGACTCCGATCGAGCGTCTACCGAGCGACGTACCATACGCCCGCGTTCGGAGCGGTTTAATGACGAAGGGCCATTTCGTCGTCCCTCAGAAGACCTCGACGAAGAGTCCAGTCAGAAAACGATTCTCAACGACCGGTATGCCGGTTGGCGGGAAGCCAGCGATGGCTTGGGCGATCGCCGGATTGGAGAAGGCCTGCGCTCGAACTGGGTAATGGTTGGTCCAACAGGCGTGCTTCAGGGAACCGTGCGTCCTATCGATGGAGCTGAGGTGCCCGGCATGACGGTCTATCTGATGAACAAGGGACGTTTGGTCAAAACTGCCGCCGTCCAAGGCGACGGTAGTTTCTCATTCAACAATGTACGCCGTGGCGCGTATTCGCTTGTCGGCTGGGGTGACAAGGCTTTTTTTGCCTTCGGAGCCAACGTGCTGGGATACAGCGAAGACGCCGACGAATCCACACCTACCTACATTACGACTTATGCGTTTCAGAACACCACGACCATCAACACGGACTGGATTCGCTATTTTACGCCCAACGTCAGCTACCGAATTTACGGCAGGCACATCGAAGGCGAAGGCCCCGATGATCCCGAACAGCTTTTCGGGGTAGAAGGCCTTTCCGACTACCAACCTGAAGCCATTGCCTCAACTTCCGTCGGCGGCACTCCCGTATCCCTGACTTCAGACGGTCGTTTAATCGGTCGTGTTCATCAAATGCGTTCTTCCGATGGTCGACCGATTGATGTCCGCAGCACAAAGGTAATGCTACTCAAGCGCGATAGCGTGGTTGCCTCAACAACGACTGACAACTACGGCGTGTTTGAGTTCGAACAAGTCCCACCTGGCGGATATGGATTGCTGGCTGCCGGTGTCGATGGCGTTGGCTTGACTGGCCTAGAAGTGGTTAGTGGCGATTCCATGGAAATCAACGACGAAGGTGAATTGGCCGATTCAGGCGAGGGTGGCGAACCGTTTGACTTCTGCCTTACGACAGCTGAGACGGCCGGATGGTTAAACCATTATGCAATCGAAGTGGACTACCAGCGATCAATTCTTGCTCCTCGTCCGCCTGAGCCTTCCAAACGCCCTTGGGGCACCGGAGATATCCCGACTGCGAACACTGCTGCAAGAGTCGCGCCAGCACGATGTCATTGTCCCGACCTAAGTTTCGGCGAGTGGCAACAACTGGGCTGTGCCTGTTACTCTTCCAAGCGACTGGACCTAGCAAAGCGCGTGCTTCGTATCACTGATCGGATCGATCAGGCGTTCGAACGAACCTTCTACCCAGAGTCTGCGTCTAATGGAATCAGTGGCGGCTATGGGCAACAGTCCGTCGGATATGGACAGGGCGGATACCGCCAAGCGTACGGTGTACAAGCTCCCTACAGCGGCGGATACGTTGCTCCCGGGGGCACCAGTCCGCGTCAACCAATTGGTGCATCGTTCTCTGATATGCCAGGAGCGACCTCCCGCAGCCTTCCGTAGATAATTTCTGGAAGGGGCGGTTGCCGAATGAGAATTGATGCCAGCGATGGCTAAATCATCACCAAGCTGCACATCATTGACAAACAAAACAGCCGACAAGTCTTGAACTTGTCGGCTGTTTTTTTACCTTCTTTATGTCGCGCTACCTAATTTCGCACACACGATGTCCATTGGGACGTCGTTAGAATTCGTCCACGTCTCCTTGGAATGCACCAGACTGAACTGCTTCGAATCCTGCTTGGATTAGGGCAAGGATTCCGTCTTCCATTTCTAGACGCGATTCAAGTCCGTTTTCGATTACATCAGAAAAGACGCTAATTCGGTCTTTACCGTTTTCCTCTAGCTTATCTGCCATTTTTTCCAACGCTGGTTCTGGAGTAATGCCCGACGCGAATCGCAAGATCGGCGCCAAGAAGATGTTGTATTGGTTCAGCGATTCCAGCTTGTCTGCCGTCTTCGATTTTTCAATACTCGTCGTCAAAAGCGGCAAAGGATCATTACCCATGCCAAAGTAAACCGATTCCGTTCCAATCCCAACCAAGATGGTAACCTTATCACCAAAGACCTTTTGGACTTCCTCTTCATCACTAGGAACCGCGACGTTAATTGTGTGGAAGGTAATGCCGTCGTAGGATCCAGAATTAAATTGCAGATCGACAATTCCATCAGCCTTCTCTTCGGCCATTTCGGCAAGCGATTTGATCGATTTCTCGAGCTTCGCAGTGTTCGCAATCTTGACGCCACTGGCAAAATTCAGGCTGCCCTTCTTCATCATCATGACTGCCCCACCATCCAACTCACCGCCCGCGACAGTCTCCTTCAATACGGAAATCACATCATCGGCAAGTGTTTCGAGCTTTGTGAATTCTTCGTCTTCCAACTCACCGTCAGCATCGATTTCTTCAAGCATTTGTTCTCGCAATTGATCCAGCAACGCGTGGTAGCTTTGGATATCCTCTTCAATGATCCTCCCTCTTACGTTGGCATTGAAGGCAGATTCAGTATTAAGAAACCCCGTAAACTTTCCTGCCGCCAGATCCTTCATCACGTTACAGCGTTTAGCCAACTCCGATCCCGGAGTTCCACGGAAAATCACCTTCGATAACAGTTTTCCGGATTCTTTATCAGCTTGAAAGCCAATCATGATCTCGTCGGTATCGTTAACGAAGCTCTTGATTTGCTCCATCTGGGTATCAAAAAGTTCGTCGTCGTCTTTGCCCAGTTCTTCCATCTGACGAGCGTAGCCTTCGCTGATCAGATCGATACCCTTTTGGCGAAGCTCCTCGGGAATCCGTTGCCCAAACACACGTGCGGCAAGGTTAAAGTTATTCGGTAAGTCGCCCAATTCATCTGCGGGCGAAGTTGGTGCTACGTTAAACATTTCTTTGTCGTCTGCGATAAACAGATAACCGTCGACCTCTTTGGCAACAATTTCGTCTCCATTCTCTGGCGAAATGATGATCATGTCATCATCTTCATCGACGTCTGCAAAATCAGCGATGCGATCAAGCATATCTTCGACATTTTCTACTGCCACAAAGCCCAGCCACTGAGGCTCTGGGTTGTTGTCCTGGAAGAACAACATCATGCCCGAAGGGCGATTGCGATCGATACCCGCAGTAAAGTGCTTGACCTGCGACTGGATAAGGAAATTCATCTTTCCAAAACCAGACGCTTTGACCAAATACTTGAGGTCGTCCATCTGCTCACCCAGTGGAGCAAGAGAAACAACAACTGCCGGTTTTGGCGCTGATTGGGCGTAAGTCTTCTCAGACGGAAACAACGACACCGCACAAATAGCCATGGTCGTCATCAGGGACAGGCAAACGTTTCTCACTTTGGTTCTCCAGTAAACAATCGATGATCCAGACACGCCTCCGCCATATTTCGCGCCGGCAGCCTGATCCTTCAAGAATAGCACAATGGCGACGATTTGGGATAAGGGGTAGAGCGGCTAATAGCACTCGACACTAACCGATGAATTACGCCGCCAAATAGCGCCGCTAAATCAGCCGGGCAGTGGCCCAAAGCCGTCACTAACCTCCCCCCACGCTAAGCCTTACCTAAAGTCTGCCCTGAAAGTTTCCAACCTCTGGCCGGGGAGACGAGAAATCTGGGCTTAATCGACGGCGCGAAGGAGATTACGCAAGGAAAAAGGGCCGGAAAAGCATGTGCGCAGCGAGTTCAAACCAACTACTGCAATATGATGGCCTAAAGACTTTACTGCCACCAGCGAGCAAACGCCTTGGGCAGCGCTATGGAGGTCGTACTGCAAGAACCGACGGTGTTGCAAACGCCTAAAACACGCCCTTGCATGGGCGTCAACGAAAACGTATTAACGTTCGCGGAAGACAATACGCCCCTTTGTCAGGTCGTAGGGAGAAAGCTCGACACGAACTTTGTCGCCGGGAACAATCCGGATAAAGTGTCGACGCATACGACCTGAAACGTGAGCCAAGACTTCGTTTCCGGTCTCTAACTCGACGCGAAAACGGGTATTGGCCAAAGCTTGTGTGACGGTTCCGTCGAGTTCAAATGATTCTTCTTTTGGCATGGAGCCCCTTTTTGGTATTGATGTAAAATTTGCCCTATCTTACAGGCGGGTCAGCGGAAAAGTCCAGAGCAACCTGCCGAAACGACTTAAAGTGCCTTCAAAATCGTCATTTTGCCGCCAATCATGTCGAAAACCCGACATTTTAGTACCGGCGCGGAGACAGAACCGGCGACCGGCGCTGAAGGACTCGATCCCGCTCTATCGGGCAGCCATGAAGTTTCAGCTACGAAAAAGAAGCGGACGCAAGCCCGCTCCTAGTCGCTGGCCAAAGATTTGACCTATCTTTTGATCATTGCAAGCAAGCAAAAGTCGCAACGTCGGTTCACCCAATGCAGCCAACTAGCGGCTACCTGCAGCCCTTACGCCTGTTGCGCGACCGGCGGATGCCCGTCCCGACTTTTTCTGGGCGACCAATTGAACGGGCTGACCGGCCCCGTCTTTGCATTCCAATTCCAGATGTTCGGGGAACGCAAACTCACTACCAAGAATCTGGATATCGAAATCAGATTCGTCTTCCAGTTGAGCGAGGTCTTTTCGTTTCTGGTTGTTCAGATAAGAAGCCACTTCATCGTTGACTTTGACTTTAACTGACGCAACATTTTTCTGCTGACGCGCCAACAGCAACATTCGGATAACGTCCAACGCCATGCTCTCAGCTGTTTTGACGTTACCGCGTCCAGTGCAACACGGACACTGCTGATACAAGCTACGTTTGAGTCCTGGCTTGATCCGTTGTCGAGTCATCTCAACGAGCCCAAAAGGACTGATGCGGAGAATTTTGGTACGGGCGCGATCCCGTTTCATCGCATCGCGCAGGGCTCGTTCAACCCCTCGTCGGTGTTTGTCACGACGCATGTCAATGAAGTCATTGACAATCACGCCCCCCAGATCTCGCAAACGCAATTGTCTTGAGATCTCACGGGCTGCCGCCATATTCAACCGATAGGCTGACTCCTCGGCAGAATCGGCGGTCCGGAAGTTACCGCTGTTAACGTCGATCGCCACGAGCGCTTCGGTTTGATCGATCACGATAGAACCGCCATCGGGCAGATCCACTTCGCGCGCGTGAATTTTGGCAATCTCCTCTTCCACCTTGTACTTGTGGAACATCGGATCTTGGCCTTCGTAGAATTTGAGCCGGTCAGCGGATTTAGGCATAACCATTTTCAAAAACTCTTTGGCCCGTTCAAACGCTGCTTCGTTATCGATCCAGATATTGTCAATGTCGCTGGACAACACATCGCGAATCGTGCGGATCACGATGTCGCTCTCTTCGTAAATGTCGATGGGCGCGGGAATGGTCTGAACCCGTTTGACAATCGCTTTCCACAGGCGGAGCAAGTATTCTAGATCCCGCGCCAATTCGTCACGTGATTTTCCTGCTCCAGCGGTGCGGACGATGAACCCCAAGCCTTTGGGCGGATCGAGATCGTAAAGAATGTCTTTCAACCGTCGACGCTCATCTTCGTCCTCGATTTTTCTCGAAACCCCCACGCGCCCCAGCGCTGGCATCAGGACCAAGAATCGGCCTGGGATACTGATGTAAGTCGACAGTGTCGGGCCCTTGTTGCCGATCCCTTCCTTAATTACCTGAACCAGAACTTCGTCACCGCGCTGGAAAATCTCTTGAATTGGTGGTTTGTTGCGTGGACGAAAGCCACCCTTGGCCGGTGGTCGATTACGTGGATCACCACCTCGCGCGGCGGCTTCAGCTCGTTCCTTCCGCATGATTTCATCGGGATCGTAACCGCCCTGTTTGAAATAGTGAGGCTCGACGTCGCTAATGTGCAGGAAGCCATTGCGGCCCACGCCAAAATCAACAAATACCGCTTGGATACTTGGCTCCAAATTGACGACTTTGCCTTTGTAAACGTTGCCGACATAGTTGTCTTGGCTGTGACGTTCCACATACAGCTCTTCCAGCCGGTCATTTTCAACGATCGCAATCCGACATTCCTCGGCTTGCGACGCGTTGATCAGCATTTCTTTTTTCATGGTGATTGTTTTCTTCTGACGGCACTTGCCCGATCGAATTCGACCGGAAGCATGCCTTGATTGAGTTGAAATCGCCGCTGCAAAAAGGTGTGCGGCGCTAATGTGTGTTCGATTTGCCTGCGGCCATGAATAACGCTACGCACGAGATCGCAGTCGCTGGCCATGATTTGTGTATTGGATGCCTCAGCCCAATTTTGGCTAAACGTCTTACCCAGCCCTAGCTTAAATTGGCAAAAATCAAACTGGCCAAAAGAACGGCCGCGCGGCGATTTTGCGTAGAGACCGCAATATCTGAGAAGGCCGCGAGAGGCGGACGGAGAGACTTTGCCGCGACTTGGCATACCGCCAGATACATTCATCAACAACTCGACCGACCATGATGAAATGGCGCGAGTAGAATAAAATAAATGCTGGTGTTGTAAAGTGGGCATCGAATCTTCCAGTTTTCTTTAAAACTGCAAGCTCGATTCAGATCTGATCTCTAGGGTCAAACGCCCTGTTGCGTGTTACAAGCCTTGCCGACGCTGGAGGCAAGCATCGTTTGCTTACTTCCGCCGCCTATAAAACAATCAAGCCTAGCCTTCTTCCGGTTCGGCGGCTTCTTTGGCCGAAGGGAATCCAGACTGGAGAAGCGCTTCAAGTTTGGCAACTGCGTCAGCCGCGTCGCCCCCCTGCGCTTCTACCACAACGTCGGTGCCCTGAGCGGCTCCGAGCGTCATGATTCCCAAAACACTTTTTCCGTCAACGCGTATGTCGTCCTTCACCAATTCGATAGTAGCATCGAATTTGGAGGCCGTTTCAGCCAGCAAATACGCCGGCCGCATATGCAGCCCTTGCGGATTGACGATGGTGACGCGCGTTGAAAATATATCGTTTGACATGGATCAAATATGAAACAAGCGGGCTTAGGCGAACTGATTGTTGTCAGCTTCTTCGAGTACCTGTTTGACGTCGGCAGGAGATTTTGCCTGTTTCAAAAATCGACAGAATGTCTCATCCTGAAGCTGCTTGGAGATATTTTCCAATGCCTGAAGGTGTTCGTTCAATTTGTCTGGAGGAGAAATCAGCATAAAGAACAACTGAACCGGCTCGGTGTCCAAACTTGCAAAATCAACGCCAGTGTGACTCACGCCTACAGTCCCTACGGGAGATTCAACCGATGGGTGCTTTGTGTGTGGCACCGCAATACCACGTCCAATGCCAGTGCTTCCCAACTCTTCACGCTTGAGAACGGCCTGAACGATGTTTTCTTGCTCGTCTTTGGGTAGGTTGCCTGCTTCAACTAGGCTTGAGACCAATTCGCGAATGACACCCTCTTTGTCTGTTGAGCCTAGCTCTGACTTAATGGCGTCGCTTGCGACAAAATCCGAAAATTTCATGTTTGTGTTTTCCTGTAAGTGTGTTGTCCAAAAGTTGTCCCACCATGAGAACGACCGTTCCCATACCCTCACCGCCCAAGTTGAAAAACCGCAGTCGATTTCGACTTGAGCGTGTTTTTACTTGGTGGTTAATTCTCAGCGTTCTGGCGCGGCGTAGATCCGCTCCCATAGAGACGTTAAGCGTCAGGGGATGTTGGAGACTTCTTTCGGTGCTCTGTTTGTTTATCGTTGTGTTTTCTTAGTTGTTGTTCGACCTTGGCGATGGTTTTGTCGAATGCGACAACCACATTGGTTCCGCTGTCGGATGCAAAAAAATCCTTGGTGCCTTCGGCCGAAACGATGATTTCAAGTTCCGGTTCGTCGTGGCTCATGTCGGCAACGACTTGGATTCCTGTAATCCGTTCAAAAAAACGAGGCAATTTCCCGAGTTTCTCCCGCATTGCTTCTTGGATTGGATCGGACAATTCACCATGCTTAGGATTGATTTTGACTTCCACACGTTCCCCCGTTTTATGTAATCAAGTTTTAGTGAGTGAACCTGATCTAAATTCCATTTCAGTGCACCACGCTAGGATTCAGAAATCCAGATAACGGTGCTTAGTATTCCCACCATTGTAGTGCTTTCGCTTGCGGGAACAAATCCAAACAACGCCATCGGGGGAAAAAACAGCCAACTACAGGAACCGTTCAAGAAACGGCACGAGCGGAAATTACCGCCCCATGAAAGCCCGTTCTTCAGTCGTTCTGAAGAGAAACCACCCCGAAAGTCAATCCGGACGACTCTTGGGCACTCAGACGAGACCAACCAGCGTTTGTCTATCGCCACCATTGGCGGACTTGGTCGTCTTGAACCGGTGCTCATTGAGAGCGGACCGGCACACGGTTTGGGTGGTACGATTCAATCCTTCAAACCACCATGGTCGGCTTCAATCGTTCCCATGTCTAAGTGTCGTTGAGAATATAGTCCTCAAAAGTAAACTCGACCTCTTCGGATCCTTTTTCGCTGGATTCCAAGGTCCAGGCTGACCAGTCTACCTCAGG
>CALKXO010000059.1 GCA_938003615.1 uncultured Pirellulaceae bacterium
AGAATCGTGAATGAAGCGGGCACGCTTAGCAAAAATGTGAATAGAATTAGCGGCGGCGTGGATACTGGCGCAACACCAACAACAATCATAGCCAGGAAAGAACCACATAAGAGGCTAACCAGCAAGGACAGCACATCAACGACCACAATCGGCGCCGATGTTTTGACCATTTGAAGAAAGTACTTGAAGTGGTCCGAGTGTCCCTGAACAAACGGTTTGCTCAATGGTTCTGGAGTCTTCTTCTGGAGAGTCAGATTAGGATACATGCGCGATGCTTTTTAAATTGTGATAAGAAGAATAGTTCCCGAACGGCAGTGGAACAAAGAGAGACAGGACCTTCAAAAGCTATGTCACGCACGAACATTGTCAAAGCATGAGTGAAGTCATGAATCGGGGAGGGCATAAAATGCCCAGATGCCCAATGAATACTCCGGTAGTTCCGAAAATCAGGTGTGTTACTTTTGCATCATGCCGATGGGCACTAAAATTGGCACCAAAAAGACCGCTAGCATTACTCAAGGTTTTAGGGCTCAGATATCCCACTGGCGTTGAAACCAGCCACTTAGCCATCCGACCGCAGGAGTCGTCGCGGGATGTATTGACCTCAACTGATGGAACATCTATTTAACAAGCTTCCCCCCTTTTCTTGGTTGTTTTGAGGCGAAGTTCGCCAGATTTCATGCAGTCAGTTTCCTGCAAATTTCTAACCGTGAATATCATCGCTATATTGGTATGCGCACTGACGGGTTGCTCGTCGATTTTGGATTGTTCAATTCGTCCACTCGAATTGCAATTCGATGCCATCCCCGAATCGCGTTCAACTCAGGTTCAAATCGATCACCGATTGCTAGGCACTCCGATTGATGCCGAGCATACGGTTACGAAAGGAGACGTGCTGGGGATTTACATCGCAGACGTGTTGGGTGATCGTGAAGAGCTTCCTCATGTTGCCTATCCTTCATTTCGAACCAAAAACTCTCCCATCGAGCCGTTTGTTGGCCAACCCATCAAGGTGGAAAGTAACGGGACCATCAAGCTCCCTTATGTCAGTCCGATTTTTGTGGAAGGCATGTCGCTTCCACAGGTACGCGACCAGATCTCTGCGCAATACGTCAAAAAAGAAGGCTTGGTCAAAGAGGGGCGAAGCAATGTCTTTGTGTCATTGATCACGCCCCGTTTTCACCGCATTTACGTTGTCAGGCAAGACACACGCTACAACATGCCCGGGCTCATATCGACATCAGAGCAGGAAATCTCAAGGCGTTGGTCTGGTACGACACTCTACCTTGAACCAAAAGAATCAAGTGTTCTGACGGCGCTGATGCGAACCGGTGGCCTGCCAGGTATCGACGCAAAGAACGAGCTATGGGTGATGAAGGGAGTTCCGAAGAAGGACATTCATACCGTCTGCATTCCCCATCTGAAAAAGCTCGACGGCGAATCTCCAATGATGATCCCCAAAGAGACCTCGAAGATGATTCGCATTCCGTTGATGCAACAATTGGGAGAGGAGTTTCCCTTCACCCAAGAAGACGTTGTTCTTGGTGATGGGGATGTTGTCTTTCTCCCACGTCGCGACGGCGACCACTTCATGACCGGTGGCATGCTCCCTTCTGGGAGGTACCCACTTCCGCGTGATAGAGACTTAGATATCCTTGAGGCGATCGCGATTTCGACTGGCCCACAGTTCGGTCCTGGCGATGGAGTGCGGCCTCCTTATTATGCTGGTGGTGGAAAAGGCATCCTGCCACCAACGGATGTCGTCATTGTTCGAAGACTTGCCACGGACAGGCAAATCAAGATCCATGTCGATCTGAAAAAATGCCTTGACGATCCAAGCGAAAGAGTGCGAATCGCTCGCGGCGATTTAATCCTGCTGAAGTTTAAGAAGAAGGAAATGGTTGGAAATATTGCCATGAACCTGTTCAATCTTAACTTCACGCTCTCAAGAGTTCTTGGTGCTGCCAACGGAACCACGGTCATCCAATGACGCTGTGGATGTGGATGTGGCTTCTCCGGTGGGCTGCTTTATCCCGCGCTGTGTGACCAGACCAAGCAGCATGAATACCACGGGTTGAGTAATCCAAAACGTGTAGATATCCGATGTAAAGCAGTTCGCTAGTTGGCCGCAGCAAACCGGGATCATAATCAGCGCGTAGGGATCCGACGAGAAATATCGACAGATCAGCTGATAGAAAATCGTCAACACAAACATTGACATACATAAGAAGCCCAAGCCACCTGTTTCAAGCATCACTGAGAGGTAAGAGTTATCTGGGGATTCTTCGTGTAATCGCACTCCCATCTTGTACCCCCAGCCTGTCAGCGCCTTCTCGTTCATCATCGCGATATATTCCGGCCAGTTGTCAGCTCGATTGGAAGTAAACTCGCTGGCGCTGCCGCCGCCATAGCCAGGAATAAATCGCTTCAGATTTGTCTCCACTACATTTGAGTTTCCACCGGAAGATTTTTGAGGCAAACATTGAACGGCGCAGGCAAGAGCCACGACACCCATCAACCCGTAGACGACGCCAAGCGTAAACCACTGATGAG
>CALKXO010000060.1 GCA_938003615.1 uncultured Pirellulaceae bacterium
AGGAGTCGGACGTTGAATTGATCTCCGCCACCGACCTGAACGACGCGGCAGAGAAAGTCGTTGCCACGCTGGCGTAACCATCGGCAGGCGGCACCTCCTTAAGATAATAACCAATACAGCACACACATAACGGAACATAAAAATGAGCATCCTGATCAACAAGGATACAAAAGTCATCTGCCAAGGAATCACTGGCAGTGTTGGAGAATTTCACACCAAGGGTTGCCTTGAGTACGGCACCAAAATGGTTGGCGGCGTCACGCCTGGCAAAGGCGGACAAACGGTCCAAGGCCTGCCAGTTTTCGACACCGTCAGCGAAGCGGTCGCTCAGACCGGTGCCGATGCGACGATGATTTTCGTACCGCCAGCATTTGCTGCTGACGCGATGCTTGAAGCGATCGCGGCTCGCATCCCAGTGATCATCGGTGTAACTGAAGGCGTCCCCGTGTTGGACATGGTGCGTGTTTATCGCGCGGCAAAAGAAGCCGGTGTTGTGCTGGTTGGGCCGAACTGCCCCGGAGTGATCACGCCTGAAGAGTGCAAGATCGGTATTATGCCTGGCTACATCCACCAAAAGGGGCCTGTCGGCATCATGAGCAGGTCGGGAACACTAACGTACGAAGCCGTTTGGCAAACTTCAAGTCTCGGTCTTGGCCAGACGACTTGTGTCGGGCTCGGTGGTGATCCGATCGTCGGAACTTCGTTTATTGACGTCTTGCAAATGTTCCAGGACGACGATGAAACCGAAGCGATCATGATGATCGGCGAAATTGGCGGCACCCAAGAAGAAGAAGCGGCCGCTTATGTAAAAGAGAACATTACCAAGCCTGTCGCGGGGTTCATCGCAGGTGTGACAGCGCCTCCCGGCAAACGTATGGGACACGCCGGAGCGATCATCAGTGGCGGAAAAGGAACGGCTGCTGAAAAAATCACAGCGATGGAAGCTGCTGGTATTGAGGTCGCTCAAAGTCCGGGCGATCTTGGTGCAGCGATGAAGCGTGCCATCGAAAAAGCGTCGTAGATTAATTTGCTAGGTGATTGCGCCGGCGACTGTAAACGAACAGACCGCAAACAAAAAGGCCACCGGAAGTACTTTCGGTGGCCTTCTATCGTTTACGGCAAGGTTGTTTTAGGTTGGCTTACAGATCCTTCACATTGACGATTTCTCCGTCACGTCGATCGGCCAGATACCAAAGCGCACTGAGTGCCGCATCGACTGAGATACCGTGGGTTGATCCGTCAGCCAATACTGCGTTGAACGTTCCCGGGTGAGCAGAGCCGAGACGCTGCTGCGCTCGGAGCACCGG
Source organism: uncultured Pirellulaceae bacterium (assembly GCA_938003615.1). Taxonomy (GTDB): domain Bacteria; phylum Planctomycetota; class Planctomycetia; order Pirellulales; family Pirellulaceae; genus Mariniblastus. The sequence goes on from CALKXO010000060.1 coordinate 1,308, forward strand.
CGGGGCACTGCCCGGGACGACGTGAGCCGTTTCATTTGCATCAGCCACAGGTCGCGCAATCGAACGGTGTGTCGAGAAGTTCCCAACCCCCAGTTGTCCAAAAGATTCGCCAAGTCCGTTGGCCAACCAGTCACCGTCAACGTCGGCGGAGTAGTTCTTTATGTAAGCAGATTTTTCGGCGTACATCATGGTGTTGGATGATCCATCGGAGATTGCTGCAAATCCGACCCGCGGATACTTAGTGACTACGCCGGCGCTATCAACCGAGAATCCTTTGGTGACAACACCGATCCAATAATCGTTCTGCTCGCCCGCTGCGTCCTCGCCTACAAGGCTGGGATCGACGGCGACGTTATTGGCATAATCGGCTCCACCGTAGGTTCCGGGAATCGCTCCTCCGAGAAGGCCATTAGAGATGATGTAGTTGGTGGGAGCGGCGATGTTAGCATAGTCACATGCGAACGTGTTGAGCGTTCCGCCTGCGGCCCCCGGATTTGGCCCTGACCAAACGCGCTGGCCACGTGACGGACAAGCCATCATCGGGAAATTGAATGTCATCAGCCCATCCGGGTTGCCCGGCACACCGAAGTAGCCGATCGAGTTGCGTTTGTTGTAAGCGGGGGCTTGATCAAAGAACGGCATATTCTGAAAAACCCAAGAGCCGCTTTGCACGCCGTCAAAGGTTGGGGCGTCGCCAAATGGATCGAGGGTGTTGCAGTCGAAGTTTCCACCGCCGGTGGGAAACCGCATTCTGGCCGACTCGAAATTGAGCGAGGCTAATCCCAATTGTCTGAGGTTGTTGAGGCACTCTGTTCGGCGAGCCGCCTCGCGTACTTGTTGTACCGCAGGCAGCAGCATGCCGATCAAAATTCCAATGATGGCGATAACCACCAACAATTCAACAAGCGTGAAGCCGTGAAAGTTGCGTTTGTTTAGATGCATAGTGATTTCTCATTTCAACTTAAACGATGCTGTTTCGCTAACGCAATTGAGGAAAAAAGTATAAAGACTAAATGCTTTCCCAAGAGTAAGTTCTAAAACTCTTATCGGATTATAAGCTCCGGTTCAACTCAGATGCCCAGAAAAGGAAAAGTCCGAAAAGTTGTTCAAGAAAGCAGCTGCGCTGCGTAGTTCTCAAACTTGACTTTCATCCCTAATTGTAACGCATGATTTCCTTTTTCTCAAAGAAGCAATCATTCCGGCTACAATAGTCTAACATCTGAATCCAAACACATTCAAGGAATTTACTTCAACAAATTGGCCAAGGATCTACACTTGGCAGGAAAAGCCTAGCGCACTGTCTATCACTCGCATGTTCACTTCATTGTGTTGTGCCCAGGGGAGGCGTCAGTCGTGATGGCAGTTGATGGAAACAAGTCACTCTGGCCCAGCTGTTTTACCCGGCCCCTGCCAAGGCAATCTATAAGAAACAGTTTGTCGAACTGTCTTAAGAAAGTGAACCTGTATTCTCAGATGCCTTTTGGCGTCTTGAAGAAAGACTCATTTTGCAACTGACAGTTGCACAGTGCGGTCGGGTCACGGAATCAACAGATGAAACCGCTAAGCAGGCGGAGTCGATTCAAGCTGCGGGTGATAGGTGGGAGGCGGTTCGCGCGAAGCATCGGCAGAACATACACCGTGATCAACGGTAAGTTAGTTCGATAGTGTAGCGCGATAAGGGTTGTGTTGGAGGATAGTGCTCTTCCGAGAACCCACCTTAATGCCACAATGCCGTGGTTTTGGTAGTCGAGCGTCCTTCACGTTTCCCGTAAAGGACGCTCGTTTCTACCCGAAGGAGAAAAACCATTTTGGAGGGATGCTAAGAGTTCTTCAGCAAGATGTTTGGAAAGCGCGCGGCAACATTAAAGGCAAGATTCAAATTGCGGCTGAATCAATACAAATCGACGCTTCTTAATAGAGCCCTAAAATTTCGGTTCTATCATCACTCATCATCCATTGCTTCCATTTGCTCCCGCTGATCAGGTCCAGCTTCGTCAGAACTAACTTTGCCGGCCAGCAGACGTGCATATGTTGAATCATCTGCCTCAAGGACGGGGCCATTGGCAAATCCAACTCTGCGAATCCCGTCGATTCCAGTTTTTTCAAACACAATGGGTACGCTTTCTCCCATCGCCGTAACTTTTGCCCCCCATCTTACAACGAATTCCTCGCCGTCGACTGAGCTGATAAAAAGATCTTCAAAACTGTCCTTATCAATGCCCATGGCATCGAGATTGCGCTCGATACCTGGAGCTGTGGTGATAAAGTCAATAAGCTCCTGCTTCGATTTGGGAGGGGTGAAATTATTTCTACCGCCAGCTGCTAAAGAGTACGAGTTTGCCAACTTTTGAATATTTGTTTCGTTGAGAGAACGCGTAAGGTTTTTCATTTTATCTTGCCCTGAACACCCGGCAATCACAAGAGAAATGATCCACATCAACGAGAGGATTGGTAAACGCTGTGCCATACTTCCATTTCCAGAAATAAAAAAGACTCCAACCGTTGCCGGTGGGAGTCGAGTTTGAAGAAAATTTAAATTTACAGTTCTGTTACATCGTTAACACCGCCATCATTTCTAACAGCGAGCCTGTAGAATTCAACAGCTTGAGTACTTATGGAGACGGCATGACTGGAGCCATCGCACAAGACAGTATTGAGTGTTCCCGGATGAGCCGAACCAAAATTCGCCCCAAAGGAGATCACAGGAATATCAGTCTGGTTGTCCTGAAGTAAAGCAGGGGCTCCGTTATGCTCACGCCAAGTACGATACACTGACCAAGTCGGGGTGAAATATCCTCTATTCTCGGTGAAGTGAGTTCCTTGGTATTCATCTGCCCTCACGGCTTTCTCGCCAAAGAGCATCGTGTTGGAAGAACCGTCAGTGATAGAACCAAAGCCGACGTCGGAGTACTTTCTTAGTGTGAAATCGCCGGAATTATTCTCAATGATACCGCCCCGAGCAATTGCACCATTGAACTTGGCATTTTCGTTATCTGACGTTCCCCACCAGCCATTCTTATTGTGGGTTGGGATGGGACTGGCAGAAAATGGCCCGTCATTGAGGATATTGATGATCCAACCATTTCCAGACCCTGAGAAGTAGGCTGCATAATCACCGGTAGCACAAGCTTCACCGTTTGATGCATTAAACGTGTGAAATCGCTCGGATCCTCGAGACGGGCAATGAAAAAACGGAACCGTCGAGTCTTTCACCGTAACACCCTGAGCGTTTGCAGAGTAAAACCCTTGAGTTGCTCGCAAGTTAAAGAGGTTGTTTTGCTCCATGAATGGCAAAATCAACCAATTGTGTGTCCAACCGTTCACGCTATGGCGAGGACGATGAGTTCCCGAACCGTCGAGATTATTGCCGCGAAACCAAGCCTTGGCATCCATTCCCGAATCGGGAAACTCCATATGCGCCGATTCATAATTCAAAGTTGCCAACCCAAGTTGACGCATGTTGTTCAAACATTCTGTACGTCGAGCAGCTTCGCGAACCTGCTGAACGGCTGGCAACAACATTCCAATCAGAATTCCGATGATCGCGATGACGACCAACAATTCTACCAGTGTGAAACCAGACTTTTTTGATGAAGTGCACTTCATGGAAAAATCCTTAAAAAAAAATAGAACGTGTAGGAATAGCGAAGGAAAAAACGCCTCGCTCAGTACTTATTTCGACTTAGTATACCAAAATGTTGACAATGTTGCAATGAAAAATAATCCTTTATACGGTGCTTCGAAGGGGGGCTCCAGCGTTATTGGATCCGCCTGCACCGTTATCACCAGAAAGAAATAGTCTAATGCAATCTGGCATCCCCTAATTCTTTTTTTCTAACGCCTCCTTGCTGTTCGGTTATACATTCTGTTCCAAATAAACGGCCAAATTGCTGGTTTTGCCGCTTGCTGGCTTATTATTAATTGCCGTAAACGCGGTGAATGCCGTAAGCAAGCGCGGTGTTGTAAATACATTGTTGGGAGAGGGCAGTTAGTTGCTGGCACTGTCCATGGGCTAGTTGTCTATTGCCGCGGACGCTTGTTCTTGCAGTACTCAAGTTCTATCTTGCTGTTTCGTTCTACAAACGGGATGCTGTGGCGTTGTTTGATCAAGGGCCTCTATTGAGAAAATAGTGTGCGCAACTTGCTCCCTTCATTTCTATACAGGTAACAAATTGAACCAGCTTTCTAACGATCACGACATTAACGTCGATTTGGGCCAGCGATCATATGCGATCAAAATCATGCCTGGCGTTCTCGAAGTGTTGGCAGCAGCGACCGCTTCGGTCGTCGCACAAAAGCATGTCGTAATCGTGACCGATTCAAATGTCGGCCCAATTTATCTACAAGGGGTTGCTTCGCAACTACAGAACGTTGCGACACGGGTAGATCAGATCGCGGTCGATGCAGGAGAGAAATCAAAATGTGTCTCGGTATGCGATGGGCTGTGGCAACGCATTGATGAACTGAACACCGACAGACACTCAGTGATCGTGGCGCTTGGTGGTGGCGTCGTCGGCGACCTAGCCGGTTTTATCGCCGCCTCTTACGCGCGCGGTCTTAATTTTTTGCAGATCCCTACGAGTCTCCTAGCTCAAGTCGATAGCAGTGTTGGAGGAAAAGTCGGAATCAATCTGCCGAAGTCGAAAAATATGGTTGGCGCGTTTTGGCAACCGAAACAGGTTGTGATTGATCCTGCCGTCCTCCAGACACTCGACGATGCGAATTATGTGGCCGGCATGGCCGAAGTGATTAAGTACGGACTGATAATGGATTTCGAGCTTTTTGAATTCATCGAAGCCAATGTTCCTGCTATCAAATCTCGCAATCTCGAGACACTTTCCAAAATCATCTCATGGTGTTGTCAGTGTAAAGCTACTGTTGTGCAAGAAGATGAAACCGAAGCAACCGGTCGGCGAGCAATTTTGAATTACGGTCACACCTACGGTCATGCCATCGAGTCTGTTTTTGGTTATGGGGAATACTTGCATGGCCAAGCGATTTCGATCGGTATGGTGTGCGCTGCAAGATTGGCGAAAGAAATGGGCATGGTCGATCAAGAATTTTGCGATCGACAGACTGCTTTGTTTGAATCTGTCGGACTGCCAACACAGTGCCCCGACGATCAACACGATGCCATGCTCAACGCGATGATGCGAGACAAGAAGGTCGTCGGAGGTGTGCTAAAGTTTATCTTGCCAACAAAAATCGGACATGTGGAACTTGTTGGCTCTCCTGGCCCTGAGGCGATTCTCAGAAGCTTGCGAAACGCATAGAAAATCCAGAAAACGAACCCAAGGCCAACCTGCTACCAAATAAGTGGCAGCAATTGGGAGCGTCCGATACGCTCTGGACGGCCAGCACAGATTCTGTCACCCTTCGGCGACGCCCGAGTGATACGGCAGGGCAAAGAAGGTTATTCAATAGCAGGTGTTGGCGATGGCGAGTTCTGAGCAACAGTGTTTACGATTTTTTGTGATGGCATGCTGCTTCGGTTTGCTCATTGGTCTAATCGGGTGTGCTACTAACAATTGGTCAAAACCGCTTTTCGAAAATAGAACGCACAGTAAACGCTCGCAGCATTCTACTCGCTCGTATGCCGAAGATGAAAAGTCATCCGACGAAGAGACGCCCGCAACCATCAAACAGAAGTGGGATCGATTTTGGAATGCCGGATTCGGAAGCTCCGCTGGACTTGATCCCAAAGCACGCGAGATTGAAAAAAGCCTTGGCTATTAATTAAGTCAGCACCTGGCGCCCCAAACTTCCCACGACTACTGACAAGCGATATAGGCTTGTTGAGAGTCCAGAGATTCACTGGCCAGCAG
>CALKXO010000061.1 GCA_938003615.1 uncultured Pirellulaceae bacterium
GTTTCAATGTCGTTCGAATAGCCGTCCATGGCATCCTCCAATCAAGCGCCTAAAAACCGTAGCATAAACGGTAGGCCAAGAAGCCAAAATACGGATTTTATTTCGTGACTATTCCTTAAGAAACCCCGCTCTCGTTTATTGCGCTGCATCGGTTTGGAAACGCCACAACTAGGAGAGATATCGATGCAACGTTTATCATCGACGTTGCCAAAAAGAAGTGGCAGAGGTTTGCCTAAGTCGCCCGAGAGGAAAACGACAAGAGGCCAAAGCACAGATTCAATTCACGCAGTCGATACATACGGTAAAAACGAAACGCAAAAGAAATCACAAAATAAGAAATTGCAAAATGGGTTGCAGCTATTTTTCTAGCAAAGCAATTTCCGCAACCGCGCTGCGGCAAATTTCCTAGGACAACAAACCAAACTCTGCGCAAACTGTGCGAAGGCCACCGCCAACGCGCGGCGCTACTTTAGAACGCTGTTGTACATTTCTTCGTTGAATCCCACGACTAGCGTTTTGCCTACCCGCAACGTTGGTGCGCGGAGATTGCCTGTTGGGCCCAAGATCAACTTCAGAAGTTCATCCTCACTCAAGCCGTCTGCCTTCAAATCGACGGCGACTACTTTTTTGCCTTTGGCGGCATGCAAACGCAACGCGCGGTCTAACAATTCAAGGGCGTGTGATTTTTGATGCACTTCCTTTTTTGCGTCAACGGTTGTCACGGGAACAATGCCTGCTTCCGCAAGAAACTCTTGCGTTTTGGTGCAGGTCTTTCAGCCCCTGCGGTGGTAGCTCCACTCAACTTTCTTTGACATATTGTCTCTCATGTATTTTCAAAACTGGCTAGGCGAACTGGCTAGGCGAACTGGCTAGGCGAGGCTACCTATGAACCGTCCAAGGGCTACTCAAAACAACAAACCACCGGACCGGGGAATCTCGATCAAAATTAACTTGGCCAAATTACTGGATTTCAAATTCACGTTTCTTTTCGAACCTGACCAATCGGGTATTATAGCCGATAGGAGCGGAAACTCTATTTCCCCAGCAACTGATCCCGAGTGAACTTGAAACAAAGAATAAGTCTATGAGTGAGTCAAAAGTGCGTGGCATCGTCCACCTGATCGAAGAAACCAAAACCTACGGCCAAAAGGGCTTCCGCAAGCGACTGGTAGTCCTTGAGCAAGACAATGGGCGATTTGCCAATTTTGTCCCGGTAGAATTCGTACGAGATTCGTGTGATACGGTTGATGAAATGAGCGTCGGGAACGAAGTCGAGATCAGCTACCAATTGTCTGGTCGCAAATGGCAGAAAGATCCTTCATCCGAAGTTAAATTTTTCCTTAGCGCTGAAGCGATCAGTTTCAAAGTCCTTACCGCCGGCACTCCTGCAGAAGGAGATGCGGGCGATTCTGCGACGGCGGCCAACGACGCGTTCGCCGACTCTTATGACGAAAACGACATCCCCTTTTAGTAGCGTACCAAAGGGATTTTTTCTCAATGTGCGCGAAACACTTTCGACACAAACCTCCAACGCAACTCGATCACCAACAAGAAATGCTGTTGGTGGTCCCGGCGCTCAAGAGCCAAGTGAACTTGGCGAGGTTGGTGCGGCTAGCCGGTTGTGCCGGCATTCAGAAAATCATCACCGCTGGCTCGGATAAGGTTGACGCAAAGATCGCACGAGACGGTGCGGATCATGTCGTGATCGAAAAGCGCCGCTCCTTGATCCCAGTTCTAAAAAAATTGCGGGAAAGCGCCTACCACATCGTGGGGTTGGAACAAACCGAGTCGTCCGAAGTCTTGTACGAATACTCCTTCCAGAAAAAGACCGCGTTGTTGATCGGTCACGAGGGGCGGGGCATATCTAATGAGGAACTGCAGGTCGTCGATACATGTATCGAGATACCGGTGTACGGAATGCCGCATAGCTATAATGTGGTGACGGCAACGACGATGGCCGTTTACGAGTACTGCCGCCAATTCCATGGTTGATCTGACTTCCATGGTTGATCTGACTTCCATGGTTAGCCTGAAATGCCGAACTGCCACGTGCCGAACCGCCAGCAGTTATATTTTACCAAGTTTGGCCCTTCAATTTCAAAAAACAGAAGTTTGGTCTCGCAATTTTTCCTAGCCGCCACCGTAACAGAATAAAATATCGGATGGTTGTATCAACGAATCTTAGAGGCCATTTTGGAAAATACGCGCGTAGGTCCGTTCTTGATCGTCAAGCGACTGGGGAAAAATCGCCGCCAGCAGGTTTTCCATGCGCAACAAACCGAGCAGCAGCGCGACGTCGCTCTCAAGTTTATCCAGTGGCCAGCAAAGGTCACGTTGGAACAGGCACTTGAAAAAGTTCAACGCGAAGTGGTGCGTCTTAAGGAACTACGACACGAGAATCTGGCCCGCACTTATGGGGCCGGCGTCCACGAAGAGAAGATCTTCTTTGCTTCCGAATTAATCAAAGGCGAGTCGCTGGCGGCAATTCTGACGCGACGCGGGCGGTTAACGACGGATTTAGTTGTCGAGTATGGTGGCCAAATCGCTGAGATCCTGCGATACATTCACAGCGAAAAACTTGTCCTTGGTCGACTGACGCCTGAGAAGTTGATGGTTACGGCGGACCATAAAGTAAAACTAATCGACCCGCGCGTGGCACGTCCCAATCGCCGCCGCTGGGATGCACCCAAACGACCTCAACCGGAAGTCGCCGCGTACTTGGCGCCGGAACAATTCACTGAAGGGCCAAGCGCGAACGCAGATTTTTATTCGCTTGGGGTGATTCTATATGAAATGACCGCCGGTCAGTTACCGGTCGAACCGGATACCACAGGGCGAATGATTCGCAACAAAAAGAACTTGGCATCGCCTTCGGTTGGCGAGCAGGTAATGGAATGTCCGGTGTGGCTAGACAAAATGATCGCCCAACTGCTGGAACCGAAGCCAAAACATCGACCTTACTCGGCCAACGCAATTGTATTGGCTTTCGACGAAATCAAAAAACTGGATACCACGAAGAAGGGGGCCGCCGCACATATTGCCGGAAATTTTAACCCGCTTAACGCCGGTCGTGACAAATCTGAAGCGAAACGAGTCCTTGGGAAAAAGTCTTCAGCGCGGCAAGAACCAACCGAACCCTTCTATCAGACAATCCCGTTTCTCGTTGGATCTCTGATCCTGATTGCTTTCCTCGCAATTTGGCTTGCGTTGCCGCCGAACGCCGGTGACCTCGTCGTTAGCGCGCGGACTTTGGTGGCATCGGCGAATCCAGTCGACTGGGAAACGGCCGCTGAATCGATGAAACGAGTGAAGGAGTCCAAGAGTAAATTCGCACCGGAAGCCGAAGAGCTCTATCTCCAAGCAAAACGAAATGCGTTATTGGACCTTGCGAAACGGGGCATGAAAAATAGAACGTTTCATTCTCCAGCGACTCGTACTTTCGTCGACGCCTTTGCTTTCGAGCAAGACGGGGAAACGGAGCAGGCAAAAGCACTTTATGTCGAGCTAGTTCGAACGATCGATTCGGCGGGATCCAAAGCTCATATTTATCATGAAGCGAAGGCACGCTTTGGGAAAATGGCGGACAAAATTGATTTACCAAGATCAGAAAAGATGCTTCTGGTTTTGGTCGAACAGGTCAAACAAGCGCGTAACGAACGGGAGTTACTTTTCGCTAAACGCGTGCTTACAAAAATTTACGTAGAAAAGTCCGGCGAACCCGAATTCGAAGATGTCGTCGATGCGGCAAAAGAAACACTTGATTTGGTTCAGCAGAATTTGGAACTGCTGGCCGATGGAAAGCCGCTCCGCCCCGCAACGGCCACGAAAAATCTAGAATCAGCTTCGGAACTGCCTTCAGTAGATTCGGCCGGGCAATCGGAGAAAGCTAATCCTGCTTCCGGCGAAGATGGCGCTCCACCGGCTTCCGGCAGTATTTCGCCTTAAGCGCCACCACGTTTAGGGGGGGGTATTAGCAAGGGCCGCATATTGTCCAAATTCTCATCGATTTCCACCATCATCGCCCACTCTGCTATTAACGCCCACTTTTCCATTCCCGTAGTGCTTTTCTCGGACGATTGAAGTTGGGTATTTGAGAGCCAAAACGGGTGTTTGGAAAAGCAGGCGGGATTGATTTTGGTGAGTGAAAAGCGGCCGTTCGATGCTGTTGGGCAAGAAGAAAATTTGGAAAAGATTGTTTTTTTTATTGTCATTCAAAAATTATCGCCTTAAAATTTCTCCAACGGCGGCAACTGTTGTGTTGTTTGTTGCCGACGATACGAATTATTTTTTGAAGGTTTAGAGGTATGGCTGAGGGGACAATTAAGAGACTGACAGACAAGGGCTTTGGATTCATTGACATCGGTGGAGACAAAGACATGTTTTTTCACGCTACAAATGTGGAAGGTGTCCGATTCGATGAGTTGCACGAAGGACAAAAAGTAACTTACTCAGAAGGCGAAGGCCCAAAGGGACCGCGTGCTGAAAACGTAACGCCTGCAGAGTAATCGCTGACCGGCTTGCGCCCGATTGATTAGAAGAGACTTCGACGATACCAATTGTTGTCGAAGTTTTTTCGTGCGCTTGAGTACGCTTAGCGGCAGGCTTGACAATGCATGACCGCAGTGCTCTCGGACTCTAACAACTCCGTCCCGGTAGAGACCACGGCTAGAGACAGAGGAAAAAGTGATAGCACTTTTTCCGCCGGCGGCCGGAACGGCTGGCGCTCGTGAAAGGCTCAATGATAGGTTTTGGGAGCCACATTACACAACTGAAAGGAAATGCAGTTGCCCGAGGTAAGATAGCCATGTAGTGTGCCGTCTGACAGTGCCAAAGCAAGGAAGCTATTGGCTGAAAGATACTGTCAAGCGTGTTCTCCAAACAAGGATGGTTGGATGAGAATGTGGAATACCGAAGTTTTAGGCAGCGCAATGGAAGCCCAAGTCCTCCAGCGCAGTCGCTGCCATTTGTTTGTGATACCAGTGATCATCGCTGCGGTTGCGATACTACTGCCGACCGGTCCGATATTCGGACAAAATGACTTGACTCAAGCTCCGCCCGCAGCGGCTTCCGGCAACGGATTCTCACAAGCGTTCCAGTCACCTTTCCAGCCTAGGCAGACACACCAGTCACAGCAGGAAGCGCCCAATCCGTGGAAGTTTGAAGGGCGTCTGCATCTTCAGAAAGGAACCAGCGAGGGCTACCTCGTTCTCCAAATGGATCTTGATCAGGGCCATTACATTTATTCCGTAAGTCCGGAAGGCTCGCCTGCCCCCACAAGAATCTCCGTCGTTAAAAACCCGGCGATCCAAACACGCGGTGACTTCGCGCCCAATGTTCAACCAGAGGTTAATGAAAACGATCCTGTTTTCCAACGCCGTATCGAAAAACACAAAGGTCGAGTTCAATTCTTTATTCCATGTCAGTTGGACGCGCGTGTTGATTTCCAAGCCACGGGGATGCCGGTCATTGAATTCAATGGTCAAGTTTGTTCAACCGATGGCGTTTGCATTCCAATCAATGGTCAAAAAATTGCGGTGACGTTTGCAGGTTTTTTCGAACGCGCGAATCAGTCCGCGAACAAAGCAGGCCAACCGGCCTCCAATGGCGAAAAACAACCTCTACTAGGGCGTTAGGATCGACCGTCTGTTAGCGGTCGCAATAACGGTCACAATAGCGGTCACAATTTGCTCGATAGCCGCCGTTTGAGCTTTTAGCTTCCCTTACTTGGCGGGGTAAGGATCACTACCCCCGCGCGTCAAACGTCAGACGCAATGATGATGGGCGGTTTTGCTGGACGTTGAGCATCGAAATCGATTGCTCAACAATGGCCCTTTAACGGCGGCCTATCAGACAATGGCAAGGCCCAATCTGCTACCAAACGCGGGTTTTCCGTTGTCATCGGTACTCCGGCCAGAATGAGCTTTCCAGTTGACGATTGCCACGGTATCCTGCAATCGGCTAGACC
>CALKXO010000062.1 GCA_938003615.1 uncultured Pirellulaceae bacterium
CTGCTCGGTTAATTCGATCAGCCCACTTTTCAATCGATGCCAATTGAGCCTCGGGGCCACCAATGCTGTTTGCCAAATCAGCGACGTCTTCAATTGTCATGCTGTCCAGCATAGCAAGCTGCTTTTCTTCAAGATCAAGCCTATTTGTTACATCAATGCCTAACCCATAGCCGACAAGGGCAAGAGCAGAAGACGCCACCACTGGAGCCCCAAGAACCAAACTGATGTGAGCTGACTGTGCGACAACAATTCCTATTCCTGCTGCCCCACACATCGCTAGCACAGTCCCAATCCTTATCATTTTCGCGCGTCGCAACAAGCGATCTCGAAATTGGAGATGAGACTCCTTTGTCGAAGCAAGAACGTCGTCACAGCTTTTGAGTGCATCTGTCATTCGCTGATCATGCACCAAAACACGTCCACTGTCACCTAAAAACGACGCTTCCTACATCCTTGGTTCAAAAATCACGCCTTTGACACCCGCAATGAATTTCCGAAATTACAAATGATTTCATATGGATGCATGTTGCACCAATTTGCGAACTCAGAAACTGTAATTTTCTCGCTGCCGTCTTCGCCAATAAAAACGACTTGATCGAGAACACTTACACGAGGAACATTCGTAACATCAACCATAGTCAACCCAAGGTGGACTTGCCCGACGACTCGACACCGCTGACCCTTGATTAACACATGCCCCTTAGGGGAAAATTGTGTAGGAACTCCATCGAAGTAACCCATGTTAACCATAGCCAAAACCCCCGGCTCCCCGCCCTTGAAGGGCATCGCGGAATACGAGACCGTTTCGTTGGCGGCGATTTCATGCACTTGATTTACCCTACCACAAACCGTTACGCAGGATTCGAAACCTACATATTGAGAATTTTCAGTCGGATTCTTCACTCTCGGGTAGCGAATGCCATATAACAATCCGCCAACACGAACGGTGTCGTAATCGAAGCCATAGCAAGATAAAAGCGATGCAGAATTGCTCATATGCGTGTATTCGGGGGTTCGTCCTAGCACGCTGGCGTAGACCTCTAACGCATCGTCAAATGCAAGCTTCTGGGTTTTCGTGATCGCAGCGTCGGGATCTTCCCCACAGGACAACTGAGATGCAATACCAACGACTTCAACATTACTGAGTGGCTTTATATGGGACAGCAGATGCTTGAGATCGCTGCTATCCGAACCGGGGCGATGGCGAACCCCAAGCCTGTTCATCCCGGTTTCAACTTTGACTTGAACCTTGGCTATCTTGTTCGACTGCTGCGCTGAAAGCTGAAGTGTATCGACGGTTCGAGTGTCCCAAACCAAAGTTTGCAGACCGTGTTGAACGACTCGCTCTGCTTCAGTTGTTACGATTCCTTCCATTAGCAGAACATCTACGTCGCCACACACATTCCTAATCCGTACACCCTCATTAAGCGTACTGACACCAAAGGCAACATCAAACGGAGCTTTTGCGTTTTTTATTGTGTCTGCGACTAGCTCAATCCCGATGCCGTAAGCATTTGATTTTAGGACAGCAAGTACTTTCTGATGGTTTTTTTTGACTCGCGATAGTGCTCGGAAGTTGTTATAGACACTTTCTGCCTTGATAAGCATGCCTTTGTTGTCGCGAAACTTTAAATGTCTTGCTGAACGCGAGTCATCTGGTTTTACAACTTCTTTAAACGCACGACCGAAACTTTTTCGGCCTTCGGCTGCAAGGAAGCCAAAAATCCAGTTAAAAGGGACATCGACAGAGTTCGGCGAGTGCACAAAACGAAGCAGTTGCGTCTCGACGTTGTATTGAAAGCACAGGCTGCGATCACAGACGACGACATCGGTTGTTTTGAGTGATGAAATCGGAAGTTCATCGGGAAGAGTCGGAACCGGTCGGTTTTTCTCAAGTTCCGCGGCATTGACCCAGTACGACTCAGTGTTGTCTCCTACTCGGTTCCAGTAGCTCATCCATTTTTCAGTTAACTTCTCTTGTTCATCAATCTCGCTATCTTTGTTGACGACAAATATACGGAGACAGTCTGCTTCTAGATCAGAAAAATTGTCAAAAAAGTCTTCTAGTCCGTTGAAGAAATCAATTCCACTGTGCTGGATAGTTTCATAACTTTTTTCAACAGCTGAAATCGCGTTCTTTAGGTAGCCGAAGTACGTAGCTTGATCCACGTTTGGAATCTCATTCCGACCGCCGGATTCCGCGTAAAGCGTCCCCAAAATCCCTGAAAAGGGTGAGTGACTCGCCAGTTGATTAAGCATCGCGTCGCTCTCTTCGGAAAGAGCAATCTGAGCGCTAAGATCCTTGACCACCGTTTCAATGGCGGTCTTCGACTCCTCAATATCGTCTTTCGCGTCCAGCGCCGTGAACGCAAGCTCTGCGAACACTTCGACAAAAATCCCAAGAACACCGCCGGCAAAAATGCCAAAGGCAACTGCTCCCCAGTTAATGGTTGCTATTGGGAACCCATCCCAGGACAACCCAATCAACGCACCTAAAATGGCAGAACATAGCTCTACGACGCAGAATCTTCGGAGAGGAGCGTATTTCCGCAAGAAGATATCTGGCAACCATGAAGTTTGGTTTTGAGTCACCCAACACACTACCTTTCTAGACTACGATTCAGGAAATAGCTCTCTCTTTTCGCACGCCGTCTTGATTGGACAGCCATAGACGCAAGGCCGAACTGCTTGCTGTGCCGCGACTAACATGATTGCAAGCCCTCCGAGGAGCGGCTTCGCCTCGAAGCTACAGAATCCGATGCCGAATCGCAATCTGCATTTCCCACTCGCTCGTTCAGCGAACGTGGGATAACAATGACCTCATTGCATTTTGAAAATCTGAAGCATTGCAATGCTTAGAGTGCAAATGTCTCAAGGTTCGAGACCGATAGTCAACTGCTAATTTTCTTCACAACCTTAATGATCTCATCTTTGTTCCGGATGATAATGTTCCCCAACATCAACGCACTCTCAATATGAAGCAAGTGAGCATCAACCCACTCGCTCACTGACTCATATCGGCTTACATCCTTTCCATAAACCGTAACGTCGCCATTCGGCGTCGAAACAGTGTGGGCAACATTGTCGACCATAAGTGGCTCCCGCATTTTAAGGATTTTCTGGCGCCGATCTCGTACGGACCGAGCTGTAAATTGTCATAAAAGCTTCACATTTCAGTAGTCGTTATTGTGCTATGCATGGTGGATGAAATCAAGCATCACACGAGACTTTTTGATCCCAGCAGTGACCGCCGGCTCGGTAAGTCAATTGCTCGACAAAAAATTTGACATGTTTTCAACAACTTCCCTGGCGGGAGGAGTTGCCACTTACCTCGTTTTGCATCCAGAGCAGTGGCCCACGCTTCCAACTTCTACAGTTGATAACTTACAGGTGCAGCGCGCGGCAACCAGCCGATCACTATGAGTGCATGCTCCAGTTGACTCACGCGATTTCGCTCGCCACTTGATTCCAGGGATTGTCCGCCCAAGGCTACTTTCCACATAAATGCCGATTTAGCTTGTTGGTTTAGTCATTCATCGTATCTGACACCGTCTTGCGGCCTCTTCCACACCCTTATCTTGGTATGCAATGTACTCCTGCGTCGTGCGAATGTCAGCGTGGCCTGCCCATTGCTGGACGTGTTCGACCGCAGCACCATGCTCAAGAGCGTTGTTGATTGCTGTTTTTCGCAGACTGTGGGTGCAGACACCGCGCCTACCAGGTCGATCGACCTGAATCCCGGCCTGGCGACCGTATTTTTTCACCAGATCAAGTATCGCTTGCTGGCTCATTGCTCGGCGCCTTATCGTCCGCCGGTCATTTTCCAACGGAGCGAATAGGGGGTGGCTCGGATCGTCGAGTTCAATGCCAGACTCCTCAACCCATTCGTGAATTGGCTTGGCGGCCTCGAGTAGTGGCATGCGACGCTCGGTGCCGCCTTTTTCTTTGACGTTCAGGAACCAATCCGTGTCGGTTCGCTCCAGGTCACCGATGGTTGCTGCGGTAATAGCCGAGCAACGGCAGGCGGTTTTGAAGTAGGTGAACAAGATGGCGTGATCGCGCAGCCCGAGTAGGGTGCTCTTGTCTGGGGCGTGAAGCAATGCGATTGCCTGTTGCTCGGTTAGATTGGGCGTGGTGTTTTTGTTTACCTTCGGGGATTTGACGGCTTGGATGTCTCCAACGACATCCCACGCGACCAAACCTTTTTTGCCAAACTGCTCGTAGGTGCCACGAATGACGGAGAGGGCGCGGGCAATGCTGCTGGTTCTAAGAGCTTATCCCAGAACTGAACCATTTTGAAACCGCTCCGTATCACAGTTGCTTATGGAGCATCCCGATCACGGAGGTTTTGAATGAAGTCTTGGATATTGCCAGATGAACTCTGGTCGCAGATGGAACGTTTTCTTCCGAAGTACAAGTCCCAGCCGAAAGGCGGTCGGCCTCGTGCGGACCTTCGGAAAGTAGCCAACGGCATTTTCTATGTGCTTCGCACCGGTTGCCAGTGGAAGGCGGTTCCCAAGCAATACGGTTCTGGCAGCACCCTTCATCGCTACTTTCAACAGTGGGTTGAAGCAGGAGTATTCCGCAAGCTTTGGCGGGCCTGTTTGTTGAAGTATGACGAGCTCAAAGGCATTAAGTGGAATTGGCAAAGCATGGACGGAGCGATGACTAAGTCGCCTCTGGGTGGGGAAAAATACGGGCAAGAATCCCACTGATCGCGGAAAACTGGGCACCAAACGCTCGGTGCTCACTGACGCCAACGGTGTGCCGCTGGGAGTCGCCATCAGCGGAGCCAACACCCACGACATCAAACTTCTCGAAGAAACTTTCGACAGTGTACCGGTCCATCGACCACAACCCACCACTCGTCACCAACACGTTTGCCTGGACAAAGGCTACGACTCAAAAGACGTCCGTAAGTTCTTGATCCGGCGTCACTACAAGCCGCACGTGAAGTCTCGCGGCAAGGAAGCTGACCAGAAAAAGAAAAACCCGCGATTCAAGGCAAGAAGATGGGTCGTCGAAAGAACTCATTCTTGGATCAATCGCTTCCGACGACTTCTTGTCAGGTGGGAAAAGAAGTCCCAAAACTATCTCGCCATGCTACAAATTGCCCTCGCGTACTGCACCATTAGGGCTGCAGGAGTTATGGGATAAGCTCTTAGT
>CALKXO010000063.1 GCA_938003615.1 uncultured Pirellulaceae bacterium
CGTCCAGCAAATCAGCGTTTGAAGTTAGGCGCTTGAAGCTCTGGTCGTAGTGCTTGTGAAAAGCAACGAACCTTGCTTGTTCTTCAAGCGGCGGCAGTGCAATGCCGACACGCCCCAGACCTGCCTGATTAATGCCCGAGATCGTCGAGCGAGTCACGTGACGAAAAACGTATTTGCTTCGCGCTCTAGGATTCGATAAGAAGTAATAGAAGTACAAAGGGTGGAGCTTGGTGAGATCCGGAGTCACGCGAATCAATGAAGACTCAAAAATTAGCGGGCGTCCGATCGGAGGAACTCGGCAAGGCTTCGCGGAGCCCTCGTAGTTTAGTGACCGGCGGGCAACGAGTACGTCGTTCTCATCGAGAGTGTACTTTTCGACTTCAGACTTGGGCGCATTTACTCGCTTGATTTCGTCAAGAGCGACTGTGCCGTAGAATGCATCAGACATATGAACCATCTCAATACCCGAATCACTCTTTGTGTACTGCTCCTTGGGGTAATACGCCCCGTTTTGAAAGCCTCGGCTTACCAATTCTTTCAATTCAATAACTGGCCAGCCCTTAGGATTGGTAACCGGATCGCCGAACATTTCGAGGAAAGTAGAACGGAGGAACTGCTCTGTCCGCTGAATTACTTGCCGACGCTTATGGCGGATACCGGCCGACTTGTCGAGAATATCAGCGATTCGCTCTTGCTCGTTCAGTATGGGAAGCGGAATCTTGAATTCTGAAATTTGCTTGAACGTAAGTGCCTGTCTAGTTCCGCCACGTTGCAGCTCATTGTGGATTTCATTCTGAACGGATGGACTACTCAAGAAGTACTCCAAGTATCTTGGAGCCAGCAGATCGTGCTTGGTTCGAATGATACAAACATGTTGATTTACATTCGCTCTTTGGGACTGCGATGAAAATCGTGCGACACGACCAATCGAGGCCCCGGTGATGTTCAAGAGGACATCATGCTGTTCCAACCTGCTGCGTTTCATGCTCGAGTCTATTTCGTCTGACACGAAAGCTACATCATCCAGCAGTAAGTGATTCATTCTCACATTCTGGCTTCGAATGAGCATTACTGGACCTTCATCTAGGTAGACCGAACTACCACCCAAAGGTGTAGAACCGCTAGAAATATGGTTCGCAAGTTCACCAAGTTTGTGGATTTCGATATTTGAGTTCATCCCAGCATCTCCTCAAGTTCATCCAAATCCTTCGCGATTTCCTTTTCCAACTTTCGCAACCCCTTTATAATCATTTTGGGGGAATCGTATTCGATCTCTTCATAGACCGTTTCTTTGTATCGGTTCAATGACAGGTCATAGCCATTTTCTGCAATCTCATCTTTGGGAACACAAAAGCATAATTTTTTGCGGTCACTAAATCCGCGTTTGGATTTGCGACAAAGCCATTTCGCCCAATGCTCCCGGACCATCGGCAAGTCATCTTCGTTTGGTTTCGGGTCACGCTTGTCGTCCAGGCTGAAACCATCTTGCTGGACGTTAAAGAAAACGACATCGTCAGTCTGGCCGCCCTTTGTGAAGATCAAGATCGCAGTCGAAACTCCGGCGTAGGGTTTGAACACGCCAGAAGGCAGGTTGATTACTGCTTCCAGTTGGTTTTCCTCGACCAACATTTGACGTAGTGCTTTGTGTGCTTTGGACGAACCAAAAGAAACCCCGTCTGGAACAACTACCGCACAGCGTCCACCAAGCTTGAGTAATCGCAGTATCAACACCAGAAACAAAAGCTCTGTTTTTTTGGTTTTGACTTTTCCAATCAGACTGGAATCGACATCGTCATAGTCGAGACTTCCTTTGAAGGGCGGATTGGCAAGCACCACGTCCAAAGACTCAGACGCCATGCGAGGGAACTTTTCGCTGAATCCGCTGCTGAGTGTGTCTTGATAGTAGATGGATGGTTTGTCCACACCATGCAGCATCAGGTTCATCGCCGCGATCCGCAGCATGGTGACGTCGAAGTCAAAACCTACGAACATCTTCTCTCGAATATGCTTCCACGCATCGGGCGAAAGCTGGTCGCCGGTGAAGGTGACATCCGTCTTGGTTTCACCCGTCGGCTTTCCTTTGTCGTCAATCAGTTCGATTTCCTCTTCGATTCGACCATCGTCAGAAGTGAAATGCTCAACCAAAGACTCAAGGAAGCCAATCGGGAAACCGCCTGTACCGCAGGCCGGATCACCCACTGTCCACGTCAATGCTTCGTCGTGATTGCCTTCCAACAGCATGTCAGCCGTCAAACGAATGATATGGCGGGGCGTACGGAATTGCCCGTTGATTCCAGCGGTTGTTAGCTTGCTCAGCAAGTACTCGTACAAGTCCCCCTTGGTGTCGCCACGATTGAGTGGCAGATCGTTGATCATCGTGACGGCGGACGACAAAAGGCTGGGCTTGTTGATCATGAAGTTGGCGTCCTTCATATACTGACCAAAAGAATCGTCATCTCCCGCCTGAGCTTGTCCCAGCAAACGCAGGTGAGCGAAAACGTAATCGCGGATCAGTGGCAACATCGCGTCACCACCAAGATGCCGAAAGCTGGACCAACGCAAATCTGCGGGCGTTAGATCCGAGTTGCCAAAGAAGTCTTTGGGGAATCGTTTGGGATTAAAGATCTCGCCTGGAAACTTCTTTCCCTTGTTCTTCGAGGAACGCAGCCATTTCTTTTCAGCAGTGCTTTCGCGCATGTCCAGCAAACGGCAAAACATTAAAAACGAGATTTGCTCGATGACGGTCAACGGGTTTGCAATACCGCCTGTCCAAAACTCTTCCCAGAGCTTGTCAATTTTTGATTTGAGTGATCCGGTGATCATTTTTTTGTCCTTGGCCTCTTGCCACACAGGCAGAATGGGATCGTCGTGAAACTGTAGTAAGGTTTGTCGTGCGGTTGCGGCCATCAGTTTCTTCTCGCGGTAATGCGGTCAAATTCCTTTTGGCCGGGCTATTGTTACTGTTCGTCCTTGTTGCCGAAGGACTCGATAATTTCAAACAACTCTTCCGCTAAATTATCCTCAAACAGCCCATCGAGACTGTCCGAGTGAAGCGTCGTAAACGGCGGGCCGTAAAGTTGCTCCAGTTGAATGCTGCCAAACTTGGCAATGTGGTTCTGCAGTAGATCGAGAAACTTGATTTGGTGAGCTCCCATCGTTGGGTGCTTTTTCACAAATTCGGTAAACCGGTTGTGGACGGTTTCTGCATCCATGCCAATGATGCCGCGAATGGCTTCGTCCAAACTTTCCGCGTGCGAAAAGTACTCTTTCAGGTCGTTCAGATTCAGCCCCGGTTCTTGAGTCAGCACAAGCGAGCATAGATCGTCCAAGTCTTTTTCATCGACGGGCTGGCCTAAACGAATTTTCCGAAGAGTTTCGCTTTCATCAATCAACGCCATCAGCACGTCATGGACGCGGGCTCGATAGGCGACCATTTCCATCTGGTCGAGCTCACGAATCTTTACTTTGTGCCGTTTCAATTCGTAACCAGCAGCGTCTTCAGCGATGTTCAGAATCTTCGGCTCAGGCCGAGGCGTCGTTTCCTTCCGGCGATACTTGGCGACACCTCTCAGGTCCACACGTACACTTTCCAGATTCGCAGCGGAAACGCTCTTCCAAAAATCAGTGGTTTTGACTGAGTCAATCGTCGCCATCTTGCTTTTTACCTGACTCAAATTACTGCGTAATGCAGAAACCCAATCGACCAGTTCATCTTTCCGATCGTCTGCCGCAGCGGTTTCCAGCAAGCGACCCGCTTGCAGTCGAGCGATCAACACGTCAAAACGATAAGCGTCATGGTGTCCTGTGATGTCTCGCCACTGCATCAGCGGTGCGATGTCTTGCTTAAGCGTGGCCTTGGTTGCAGCGTCAAACAGCTGAAGCGTTTCCTTATTAGCAACCGAATGAACCGTTCGCCATCGCTCTTGGACAGGAATGCTCTTTGCAGGCAGAGACTGAATGTCTTTTTCAATCAAGGCAATCGCCAGTTCGAACGCAGCGTTGTCTTGCTTTTCTAGTGCTGCTTCAGCGAGTTCTATTCTTGCTTCGAACAACAACTCTGCCGTGGACTTGGAACGTTGCGGTTCGGCTTGTTTGAATTCCTGGCCAAAACGTTCGAAGTTGCCCCAATGATCGAAAATCAAAAAGCGCGTCTTGTCCTTGCCCGGCCCAAAAAGATCCGGCGCAAGGCGGGTGCCTCGGCCAATCATTTGCCAAAACTTAACGTAGGAAAACACGGGCTTGGCGAATACAAGATTTACGATTTCAGGTACGTCTACGCCGGTGTCCAGCATGTCCACAGAAATTGCAATCGTTAAGTCTGGGTTGCTGCCTTCGCCTTTGAAGTCGTCGATCAACGATTCGGCTCGCGGATCTTCGCTAACGATGACTTGGCAAAAACCGGGAGCGTATTGCGGGTACATTTCCCGAAACCAGCTTTCCAACAGACGGGCATGTTTAATGTTTCTGGCAAAGACGATAGTCTTGCCGATCTGACTGCCGTCCTTGATGCGAATGCCGCGCTCCATCAAGTTGCGAAGAATCTCGCAATTGGTCGGCTTGTTGTAGATCGCCTTGTCGACTCGCTCCTGTTCGTATTGCAGTTCTTCAGGAAGAACGCCATCTTCTTCCAATTGAGCCTTTTGTTCGTCGGTTAACTGGTCGTATTTGATTCCGTCACGCAGGAATTTTGTGGTGAAGGTAACGACTTCAAACGGGTTCAGGAAACGCGGAATGTTCTCAATGGCTTCGCGGAATTCGTAGCTTGCAGTTGGATCCTTGCCTTCGCACTGAAACATGTCGAAGGTGCTTTTACCGATGAACTGAATCGGAGTCGCAGTCAAACCGACTTGATGGCAGTCGAAATACTGGAACAGTTGCTTGTATCGGTTGTAAAGACTGCGGTGCGATTCGTCGGCAATGATCAAGTCAAAGAACCCGACATCAAATGATTCGTAAATCCGCATCATCGCCGGATACGTAGCAAAATAGATTCGGCTATCGCGATCGGCAGCGGTCGCCCGTGAAACAATTGTGCGAGGTTCTGAAGGCAGGAATTCTTTGAATGCATTGTGCGCTTGCTTGCGAAGTTCTTTTCGGTCGCAGAGGAAAAGAACTCGTTTTGCCCACTTAGCTTTGATGAGAGCATCGCAAAGGGAAATGGAAACGCGTGTTTTACCAGTGCCCGTTGCCTGAACGACGAGAG